>NZ_ALNM01000033.1:0-110041 GCF_000292955.1 Selenomonas sp. CM52 | reverse complement strand
CGGGCTTGACTTCTTGGACTTTCATAGTAAAAAAGAAGCCATGGCGGCTCACATCTGAGCCGCCATGGCTTCTTTTGGAAATCGCGCAATCGTTCTCAAATACGACACCGCCGTAGCATCGAGCTGCCTGCGTCCCTGCTCCCAATTCTGCAAGGTTGCCAAAGGAATCCCGAAGGCTCGCGAGAACTCTTGTTGTGACATCGCCAGACGCTTTCTCACCACCTGAGGTTCTATGCGATATACGACGCTTTTTTTCAAGCCTTCCACGATACTGCCTTGCGCATCCAGCAGCGCCTCCTGCAAGCCTTCAAGAATTTCACTTGCCGCATCTGACATCATCGGCTCCATGCTGCTCCTCCTTCCTGTGAAAAACCGCTTTCATCTCTTCTACAATATCCCGCAATACTCTTTTCTCGTCTTCGGTTAAATCAACCTGGACATTTTTCGGATAGGCATACAACAGATAAATCGGCTGACTCTCATTATAGACATAGTAGATCACACGGACACCACCGCGTTTTCCTCTTCCAGAGCCCTGCCAGTGAATCTTCCGTATGCCGCCCGTTCCGGGAATCAGATTACCACTGTATGGATTCAGTCCGATATATATCTTGAACTCCATCTGAGTTTCTATATCCCATATTTTTTCAACTGCTCGTTGATATGGCATCGTTTCAACGAGCACTTGAGGAATCACTTCATTCTTCATATCTTTATTATACGTCAATGACGCATCTCATGCAATATTGCAATTCAAAAAATATCCCCTTTGTTTCTAGACTGCACCTTGTAGGCAAACAAAGGGGATACGATTTTCAGTTTCTGTTGTTCCTCAGCGTCTTCCACATGGTATCATAGACCGCCATGTAGTGTGCATATCTCTCTGGAACGCCGTCAAAATCTCCGCCGAGTCGGAAAAAGGCGCCGCCGTCGATCGACAGAAACACACCGCCTTCGCTCGCTTTGTACAAGTATTGCGCCGTGTTCAGCAGCTCATCGCCGTGCACGAACTTCACCATCCCGCGATAGCTGGTGGCATTGCCTGTCGGAATCCGCTCTTTCTCCAGGGTTTCCGTCACGACGTAGATGTCCTTGCCATCATAGGAGGTTGCCCAAATATCTTGGGCAAAGGTCTGCGGCATCCATAAAACTTGAGCGAACAAGGCAAAAACGACGGCCAGAAAAATCCGTTTCATGCAAACGCCTCCTTTACTGTACATCTCTCATATTATCGACACTTTCAGGCGACGGCATAAACCCACGGCCTTTCCCTATATTCCCTCACTCGTGCGTAATGCCCGGATGCGTCATCTGCTCGGGCGACATGATGTGGTCGAGCTGCTCTTTCGTCAAGAGCTGCTTCTCCAAGATGACCTCGCGAATCGGCCTGCCTGTCGTATAGGCTTCCTTCGCAAGAATCGCCGACTGCTCGTAGCCGATATGCGGCAGGAGCGCCGTGACGACGCCCACGCTTCGATCGACCCACTGCTGACACTGCTCGCGATTCGGTTCAAGGCCGATGAGCAGCTTGTCGACGAAGGTGCGCACGGCATTTGTCAGGTAGTTCATCGAGTTGAAAAGGTTGTACGCCATGATCGGCTCCATGACATTCAGCTCGAACTGCCCGTTCTCGACGCCGAACGATACGGCGAGATCGTTGCCGATGACCTGGTAGCATGCCTGGTCGAGTACCTCGGCGATGACGGGATTTACCTTGCCTGGCATGATGGAGGAGCCGGGCTGGCGCTTCGGCAAGTTCAGCTCGTTGAGCCCGCAGCGCGGTCCCGACGCCATGAGACGGAAGTCGTTCGCCATCTTGATGAGCACGAGCGCGGTGTTCTTGAGCGCGGACGACACGTCGACGAAGCCGTCCGTATTGTTCGTCGCGTCGATGATGTTCGTCGACGTCTCGAAATTCTCACCCGTAATCTCGCGCAGCTTGCGCGCGACCGCCTTGATGTAGGCAGGCTCGGCATTGAGTCCCGTGCCGACTGCCGTGCCGCCCATATTGATGAGGCGGACGCTGTCCATCGACCAGCCGACGCGCTTGATGCTGCGGCGCACGGCGGACGCATAGGAGCCCATTTCCTGCCCCAGAGTGATCGGCACGGCATCCTGCAGGTGCGTGCGCGCCATCTTCAGGATGTCCTTGTACTCCTCCGCCTTCTTTTCCAGCTCCGTCGCCAGATAGTCGAGCGCCACCGTCAGCTTGTGTCCCTTGTGCGTCAGACAGACCTTGATCGCCGTCGGAAAAGCGTCGTTCGTCGACTGCGCCATATTGGCATGATTGTTCGGCGAGATGATGTCATAGCTGCCCTTCGGCTCGCCGATGATTTCAAGCGCGCGATTCGACAAGACCTCGTTCATGTTCATGTTGACCGACGTACCCGCGCCGCCCTGAATCGGGTCGACGGGGAACTGGTCGATAAATTTGCCGTCGATGATCTCCTCCGCCGCCTCGACGAGCGCGTTGCCGATGCGCTTGTCGAGCCTTCCCGTCTCCATGTTCGCCTGTGCTGCCGCCTTCTTCACCTTGGCGAGCGCCTGAATGAAGTCAACGTCGAGCCGACTGCCCGTGATGCTGAAATTCTCTATGGCACGCAGCGTCTGCACACCGTAATACGCCTCATCCGGCACCTCAAGTTCGCCGAGAAAATCATGTTCCTTGCGCATTGCAATCCCGCCCTTTCCTTTTGTCCGAACCGTCTATCTCTTGTATACATTATACAACTTTTCTGTCACTTTGTCTTACGGAAACAGGAATATCGTGGAAATTATTTTCGATGCGTCCATAGGCGGGCGAACGCCGTCAGCTTTATCCTTCCGTCGCCTCGGCAAGCGCTGTGACACGACACCTAGAGCCGGAGCAGCGATTCCTATAATCTATACCCTCATTATATCCTTCTCAAAGTATACAATCAAACACATGCAAAAAGCGCAACATCAAGATGCACTGCGCTTTCTTGTTTTCGGACAGATTTGCTCATTTCTAAAAAACAGCACCATCCATACTAGTAAGGAAAGTTTTGCGCTAATTTATGCCGCAGCCGTTCCACGCCACGCCCCAAAAATCTTCTCCTCGAAAAATTCCTTCCCATGAAGGGCTTTTCCCTTGTCATATCGAATACATCTTTTAATGAACACCGCACTTCGAGGAGGTCTTACCCATGGCAATTCTAGCTGCTTATGCTGTGCCGCATCCGCCGATCATTCTGCCGGAAATCGGCAAGGGAGAGGAACGCAAGATTCAGCTGACGATAAACGCTTATGAACGGGCGATGAAGGAGGCGGCTTCCTTCGAGCCGGATACGGTCGTCGTCGCGAGTCCGCACGCCGTCATGTACGCCGACTATTTCCATATCTCGCCGGGCGACGAAGGCGCAGGAAGCTTCGCGCAGTTCGGCGCACCCGAGGTCGAAGTTCGCGCTGAGTACGACACGGCGTTCGCCAAGACGCTCGCGACCGTCGCAAGCGAAGCCGGACTCGATGCGGGGCCTTTGGGCGGACGCAATGCGGCGCTCGATCACGGCACGATGATCCCGCTGCGTTTCCTGCAGCCGCACACGGAAAACTTCCGTCTCGTGCGCGTCGGCCTTTCGGGGCTGACGCCGCTCGATCACTACCGCTTCGGCATGTGCATCGCACGCACCGCCGGGGAGCTTGACCGAAAGACCGTCTTCATCGCGAGCGGCGACCTCTCGCACAAGCTCACGCCCGACGGGCCTTACGGCTTCGCCGCCGAGGGACCACGTTTCGACAAGGCGTGCATGAAGTACCTCGAAGAAGGCACATTCCTGAAGCTTCTGCAGATGGATCCCGCACTCGCCAAGAAGGCGGCGGAGTGCGGCCTGCGCTCCTTCTGGATCATGGCGGGAGCGCTCGACTGCCAGGCGCTGAAGATCAAGAAGCTTTCTTACCAAGGGCCTTTTGGCGTCGGCTACGGGCTTCTTTCCTTCGTCGTCAAGCGCGAGGACTTGAAACGCAACTTCGGCATGCGCTATGAGATTGCCCAAAGACGCGCCCTCGACGACATCAAGGCGGCGGAAGACGCCTATGTGAAACTCGCGCGAGAGAGCGTGGAGAAATTCGTCGTGACGGGACAGTACGCGGCAATTCCCGACGATCTGCCCGAGGAAATGCAGGCGCGTGCGGGCGTCTTCGTATCGCTCAAGAAGGACGGCGAGCTCAGGGGCTGCATCGGCACCTTCCAGCCCACGCAGAAGGACATCGCCGAAGAAATCCTCTACAACGCCGTCTCCGCCGCCCTTCACGATCCGCGCTTCTCGCCGCTCAAAGAAGACGAACTGCCCGACATCGTCTACAGCGTCGACGTGCTAACAGAGCCTGAGCTGATCCACGATGCCGCGAAGGACCTTGACCCGAAGCGCTACGGCGTCATCGTCGAGGCGCGAGGCCGCAAGGGGCTTCTCCTGCCCGACCTCGAAGGCGTCGACACGGTCGAGGACCAGATCAAGATCGCGCGCAAGAAGGGCGGCATCGCCATCGACGACGATGTGCGCATCTGGCGCTTCGAAGTGGAGCGCCACCATTGAGCGCGGATAGCCGCACCGCAAAGACAGAGGGAGCAGACGAACGCATCGTCTGCTCCCTCTGTCCGCACCACTGCCGCCTCGCCGAGGGCGAAACGGGCTTCTGCCGCGCCCGCATGAATGAAGGCGGCACGATCCGCTGCCGGAACTACGGCAGGCTGACCTCCGTCGCCCTCGATCCCATCGAGAAGAAGCCGCTCTATCACTTCCACCCGGGAAGCTTCATCCTCTCCGTCGGCAGCTTCGGCTGCAACCTCCGCTGTCCCTTCTGCCAGAATTACACAATCTCCATGGCGGACGGGCAAAGCGAGACGCAGGACGTCACGCCCGCAGAGCTTGCCGCACTCGCCCATGACCTCAGCCGCCGCCCGCACGGCAATATCGGCGTCGCTTTCACCTACAACGAGCCGCTTCTAAGCTATGAGTTCATCATGGATGCCGCGCCACTACTGCACGAGGCCGGCCTCTTCGTCGTCCTCGTGACAAACGGCACGATCGCGCCTGCGCCCTTGGAAAAGCTCCTGCCCCACGTCGACGCCATGAACATCGACCTCAAGGGCTGGCAGCCGGACTTCTACCGCCGTCTCGGCGGCGACCTCGCTGCGGTCAAACATACGATCGCCCGCGCGGTAAAGAGCTGCCACGTCGAAGTCACGACGCTCATCATCCCCGGTCAGAACGACAGCGCAGGCGATATGGAAGAAGAGGCGCGCTGGCTCGCCTCGCTGCATCCCGACCTGCCGCTTCACATCAGCCGCTACTTCCCGCGCTGGCATGAGAATACTCCCGCGACGCCCATCGAGACGATCGAGCGGCTCGCTGCAATCGCGGGGAAGCATCTGCGATTCGTGCACAAGGGAAACTGCTGACAGAAACCACGGCGTATGCTCCCCGTCGTAATAACGGCTGCGCGGTGCTTCCAAGATACGGTGCAAAGCGATAACAGAATGAACCTCGCACAGCCGCTCGCCGACACGATCTTGGACACCAACTTTGTATATTATGTCCCGAGCATAGAGAATCCCTCCTGTTATAGTTTTTCTACAGCAGGAGGGATTTTTGTCCGTATTTTGGGGTGCAGTCCGGTTTCCCTCGCTGCCTTCCGGCAATACAAATCTATTCAACAGCCTTCAGCACATAAATGCGCGACTCAAAATCCACCGACAACCCGTTCTCCGCAATCGGTTCGCCCGCCGTGCCGTCCGTCGTAATAAGCCCGTAGTTCATCAGCTCATCGCCGTAGCAGCGCTCACCGCTGCGACGATTCTCATAGAGGACATCCGACAGGAGTCCCGCAAGCTTCACGCGCTCGAAGCGATAATTCACGCGGTTCAGCGTGCGATACCAGCCGACAATCGCCGTCTTCCGATCCGCACTCACGCTCATCCACGCCATAACATTATTTTCAAAGGGGCTTTGCAGGCGATAGAACGTCCCGTACTGGAAGATTTCCCGATACTCCTTCATAAAGGAAACCTGTTCTTTGACCTCTGCAATCTCCTCTTCCGTCAGTTTGTTCAAATCGAGCTCATAGCCGAACGTCCCGAAGTATGCGGTATTCGCACGCGTGTGCAGCGGCGTCATGCGATTCATCTGATGGTTCGGCACGACGGAGACATGGCTTCCCATGCTGCTCACAGGATAGCACATGGATGTGCCGTACTGGATCTTCTGGCGCTCGACGGCATCCGAATTGTCGCTCGTCCACGCCTGCGGCGCATAGTAAAGCATACCGGGGTCAAAGCGGCCGCCGCCCGAAGCGCAGGACTCGAAGAGCACATGCGGGAACTTCGCGGTCAGGCGTTCGTAGAGCTCGTAAAGGCCGAGGATATAGCGATGGAACACCTCGCCCTGCTGATCTGCGGGCAGCGTGTGCGACCAGCATTCCGTGATGCTGCGGTTCATGTCCCACTTCACATAGGAGACCTTGCCGCTCGCAAGAATCGCCTCCATCTGCTCATAGATATTGTCGACCACCTCTTTGCGCGAGAAGTCGAGCACGCACTGCGAGCGTCCGAGCGACTTGCGCCGCCCGGGCACGGAAAGCACCCAATCGGGATGCGCACGATAGAGGTCGGAGTCCTCGTTGACCATCTCAAGCTCAACCCAGATACCGAACTTCATGCCGCGCGCCTCAATCTTCTCCGCAAGTCCGTCGATGCCGTTCGGCAAACGATCGCGGTTGACCGTCCAATCGCCCAGTCCCGCATAGTCGGATGTGCGCGCACCGAACCAGCCGTCGTCGAGAACGAAGAGCTCGATGCCGCACTCCGCCGCCTTGTCCGCTATCTTGAGCAGCTTCTCCTCCGTAAAGTCAAAATACGTCGCTTCCCAGTTGTTGATGAGAATCGGGCGCACCTTGTCGCGCCACGGCCCGCGCGCCAACCGCTTCTGATAGAGACGGTGATACGTCTGACTCATGCCGTTGAGTCCCGCATCCGTCCAGACGAGAACCGCCTCGGGCGTCTGGAACTCTGCGCCCGGCACAAGTTTCCAGTCAAAATCCGTGCTGTGGATGCCCGCCTGCAGACGTGTTACGCCGTGGTTATCGACCTCGGCAAGCATCTCGAAATTCCCGCTATAGACGAGGCTCATCGCCAGCGCCTCGCCGCATGTTTCCGTCGTCCCACGGCGCAGGAGAGCTGCAAATGGATTGTACTGTCCCGAGGAATGCCCGCGGCGGCTGCCAATCGCCGTGATGCCCGTTGTGAGCGGACGAATCTCTATATGACGTTCGCGCGACCATGCCCCCGTCAGCTCCATCCAATCGTACTGCGTATCGGGCAAGTCAATCGACATGCTCATGACCTTCTGCAGATGCAGCACTTCCTTGCCCTCGTTGATGTAACGCACACTGCGTGCGATGGCACCACCCTCGGCAAATATGGTATAGAGAAGCTCGGCACGCAGTCCCGTCAATTCATCCTTCACCTCGACGATGAGCGTCTTTGCCTCCGTCTCCGCCTCCGCATACGTCGCGGGCAGCCCGGCAAGTTTCGGCTTGCCGTCCATGACACGATAGCCTGCATACTGCAGATCGAGGATACGGCTGCCGTTCTCCTGCAGAACGTTCAGCGCAGGGCGGCGGAAATCCGACGAGCCGTACGTCGGCAATTCCTGACGGATCGCGTCCAGCGAGTAGCTGCGCGTATCCGCAAAGACACATGCCGTCATGCCGCGGTGCACGCGCTCGAAGATGTGCTCGAAACCCTCACGGTCGCGGAGCGCCTTGCCGTAGTAGAGCGAACCCAGCCCGCCATGGGGCAGCACCATGAAGATGTAACTCACGGAATCGTTGAAGAGATGAAAAACCCTGCCCTGCTCATGATAAACGATGTTCATGCAATTTCCCCCTTCACTTGCAGCCTTTTTCATGCAAGTCCCCCGCATTTCAACTTTCTTCCACGCGAAACCCTGTCGTCCCGCGCTCAACCACAGTATTGGCAAGCACGACGTTCTCCGTCACGCCATCCTCGATCTTTGCCAGCATGAGGCGCGCCGCCTCCCGCCCGAGATCGCCCATGTGCTGGTCGACGGTCGTAAGGTTGGGCGCAGTATATCGGCTGAGTGCCGTATTGTCATAGCCGATCAACGAGATATCCTGCGGCACGCGCCGCCCCATGCGCTGACAGGCATTCAGCGCCCCCATCGCCATGAGATCGTTGCAGCAGAAGATTGCCGTCGGCGCAAACCCCAGCATCATGTCCATCAGGATGAACATCGTGTTCTCGACAGTCTCGATGCGATTTCCCTCGCCGATATTGACAATATCCGCTTCATGGAATGTCCCGCGCTCTTGCATGACGGAACGGTAGACCTTCTCCTTGATGCGGTAAGAATCGCTGTTTTCCCCCTGCACGAAGAGGATGCGCTCGTGCCCGTAGTGAAAGAGATGCTCAAGCGCCGCCCGCGCCCCGCTGCTCTGATCGCTCGTCACGTATGATATACCCGCAACCTCCCGCGCACTGTTGACAAAGACCAGAGGCAGGCGCGCCGCCGTATTCTCGTAGAAGTCCGACACAACCATCTCCGTATTCGGACTGACAACGATGACGCCCGAAACATTGCGTGTGATGAAATCCCGCACGCACTCTTCCTCACGCGCCGCATCGTTCTGTGCACACGCGAGGAGCAGGGAGTACGAGCTCTGCCGCAGATGCTCCTCGATTCCGTCGAGCACCTCGACAAAGAACATATTGTCAAAGCTCGGTACGACGACGCCGATGCTCGATGAGCGCTGCATGTTCAGCTCACGTGCCTGCAAATTCGGCACATACTCCAGTTTCTTGATGGCATCCTCCACCTTGAGCCGTGTCTTTTCACGCACGGGATAATTTCCGTTCACCACGCGCGAGACCGTCGCCACCGAAACGCCGGATTCCTTTGCCACATCGATGATCGTCGCCTTCATCTCATTCTCCTCTGCTCCCTCATACTCCCGATTTCAAACGTCCTTTATCCTGTCGATCCAGCGATCGAACGCCGCCATCCCCGCCGCATCGCGCTTGAAAACGCCCGCGTGCGTGAGCACCCGTAAAAACACGGCGCCGATCTCATCGCGCAGGATTTCATCTGCATCCGCCTCCGTCACTGCGGGATGCGACGCGCGTACCGAGCGATACCAGTCCGCGTGCTTTTCAATGTCCGCGATGCCGGAGATGTCCTCCGTTCCCTTCAAGAGTTCCGTGCGCACCTGTTCCATCTCTGATTTAAGCCGCGCGGGCAAGATTGCCAGCCCCAGCACCTCGATCAGGCCGATGTTCTCCTTCTTGATGTGGTGCACATCGGCATGCGGATGGAACAACCCGAGCGGATGCTCCTCCGTCGTGCGATTGTTGCGGAAGACGAGATCGAACTCAAAATCCTTGCCGCGCCGCCGCGCAATCGGCGTGATCGTGTTGTGCGGCGCATCCGTCTCCGCCAGAATCTCCACCGAAGCGTCGCTGTATGTGCGCCACGCGGCGAGAATCTTCGTTGCAAGGTCGATGAGCGCTCCCTTGTCGGATGACGTGAGGCGCAGGGTCGACATCGGCCATTTCACGCGCCCCGCGCGGATATTCGGATAGTTCGCAAAGCGGTATTCCTGCTCCACCGCCGCGCGTTCCATGGCAAACGTATAGCGCCCGCCCTGATAGTGGTCGTGCGAGAGGATCGAGCCGCCGACGATCGGCAGATCAGCATTCGAGCCCGCGAAATAATGCGGAAAAATCTCAAGAAACGCTGCAAGATTTTCAAACGTTTCGCGCGAGATCGCCATCGGCACATGCTCGTTGTTCAGCACAATGCAGTGTTCGTTGTAGTAGGTGTAGGGCGAATACTGCAAAAACCACGAACGCCCCGCAAGATCGAGCGGAATGAGGCGATGCGTCTCGCGCGCAGGGTGATTCACGCGCCCCGCGTAGCCCTCGTTCTCGCGGCAGAGCAGACATTTCGGATAGGCGGAAGACCGCGCGAGTTTTGCCTTTGCGATGTCGCGCGGATCCTTCTCCGGCTTCGAGAGATTGATCGTCACATCGAGAGCGCCGTACTCCGTCGCCGCCTGCCATGCAATGTTCTTGTCGATGCGCGCCTTGCGGATGTAGTTCGAGGCGATGCTCAGGTCATAATAGTAATCCGTCGCCTCACGCGGCGATGTTGCATAAAGGGCGCGAAACTGACGCACGACCTCGGACGGACGCGGCATCACGCAGTCCATGATGCGCGTATCAAAGAGATCGCGCTCATCCGTCGTGCCCTCGATCAGCCCCTTCCCCGCCGCATAGTCGAGCATGCGCTCCAAGATGGGCGTCGCCGTCTCCAGTGTTTCATCCACCTGCTCCGGAACATATTCTTCCACACCGAGCACGTCGAGCAAACGATTCGCGGCATAGACTTCATCCTCCGGCGCAATCAGCCCCTTCTGACGGGCAAAGTGCAGGAGGCGGCATATTTCATGCTGCATATCACACATGATAACCCCTCCTGCACCTAGTCCTCATAGCCATGCGGATGATGTTCATGCCAGCGCCACGCCGTGCCGATGACCTGCTCCACATCCGTGAACTGCGGTTTCCAGCCGAGCACGGAGCGCGCCTTCTCGCTGGACGCGATGAGCTGCGCCGGGTCGCCTGCGCGCCGTGCGCCGATTTCCACCTTGATGGAGCGTCCCGTCGCCTTTTCCGCTGCCGCAATCATCTCCTTGACCGAGAAGCCCTGTCCGTTGCCGAGGTTGAAGATGTCGCTCGCACCGCCCTTTCGCAGGTATTCGAGCGCAAGCACATGGGCGTCCGCGAGATCGACAACGTGGATGTAGTCGCGCAGGCACGTTCCATCCGGCGTCGGATAGTCGTCTCCGAACACCGTGATATGGTCGCGCCGCCCCGTCGGTACTTGCAGGATGAGCGGAATGAGATGCGTCTCCGTCGCGTGATCCTCGCCGATCGAGCCGTCCGGCAAAGCCCCCGCCGCATTGAAGTAGCGCAGAGACACATAGCGCACGCCGTTGGCGCGGCTCACCCACTTCATCATCTTCTCCATCGTGAGCTTCGTCTCGCCATATGTGTTCGTCGGGCATGTTTCATCGTCCTCGTGGATCGGCACGCGCTTCGGCTCGCCGTAGACCGCTGCCGTCGAGGAGAATACGATCTTGTCGACGCCATGGCGCACCATCGCCTCAAGGAGCACCTGCATCCCGTAGACATTGTTGTTGAAGTAGAGCAGTGGCTTTTCCATGCTCTCGCCGACGAGAGAATTCGCCGCAAAGTGGATGACCGCCTCGACCTTGTTTTCAGTAAAAATCTTGTCGAGAACCGAAGCGTCGCGAATGTCGCCCTCGTAAAACTTCGCCTTCGGGTTCAGTGCGCCGCGATGCCCCGTCTGCAAATTGTCGACAATGACAACCTGCTCGCCCTTTTCGATGAGCGCGTGCACGGCATGAGAGCCAATGTAGCCCGCGCCTCCGCATACCAATATCGCCATGAGAGTTCTCCTTTCGCTCCGCTCTTACAGACGGTGTGCGCCGTCCGCAATATTCGCCACATAGAAGCTCGGCGCATAGCCAATCTTCGCCGTATATGCCTCTGCAACATTCTTCTCAAATGCAGGAATTGCCTCGTCGCGCACGATGCTGACCGTGCAGCCCGCAAAGCCGCCTCCCGTCATGCGCGAGCCGAGCACTCCCTCCTGCTGCCACGCGAGTTCCGCGAGCGCATCCAGCTCGGGCCCCGTCACCTCGTAATCGTCGCGCAGGGAAACGTGGGAATCGTTCATCAGTGCGCCAAACCGCTTCACATCATTCTGCTCAAGCGCCTCCACTGCCTCCAGTGTGCGGCGGTTCTCGTAAACCGCGTGGCGTGCGCGTCTGCGCTCGACCTCATCCTCGATGACGGCGGCATTCTCATCGAACTCTGCATTCGTCAGCTCGCCGAGCGTTTTGATCGCCTTGACCTTCTGCAGAGCTTTCAGCGCCGCCTCGCTCTGCATGCGCCGCTCGTTGTACGCAGAAGAAACGAGGCTGTGCGCCTTGTTCGTGTTTGTGATGACGATGCTGCAGCCCTTGAGGTCGAGCTTGCTGTAGCGGTACTCAAGTGTATTGCAGTCGAGCAGGATCGCGCAGTCCTTCTTGCCCATGCCGACGGCAAACTGATCCATGATGCCGCAGTTCATGCCAACGAATTCATTCTCCGCCTTTTGCGCGAGCTTTACAATCTCCACCATGTCGATGCCGAGTCCAAGCTCATCGTTCAGAATGACCCCCATCAAGACCTCGATGGAAGCGGAAGAAGAAAGCCCCGCGCCGTTGGGCAGCGTCCCATAGACGAGGATGTCGAAACCGTGCGCTGCAGGATGTCCCGCATCCTCCATCATGCGCACGACGCCGATGGGATAGTTGGCCCAGCCATAGGCCGCGCTCTTTACCGCGCCGCGCATGGGGAACTCCACCACGCCCTGCTCCTCTGCATTCATCGAGTAGAGGCGCGACACATCGTCCGCACGCGGCGCAGCGAGCGCATACGTGCCGAGCGAGATCGCACACGGAAAGACGTGCCCGCCGTTGTAGTCCGTATGCTCGCCGATGAGATTCACACGTCCCGGTGAGAAATACGCATGCGTTTCAGCCGCACCGAATTTCTCACGAAATACTTTTTTCATCTCATCCAAGATTGCCATTGGCTCCTCCTCCATGTATCTTCATTTGTCCGTCTATATTTTGGCTCGTATGAAAGTAAACGTTTTCTTTTCCCGCTTCCTATTTTATCCTCTTTCGCAAAGAAACGCAAGCGTTTTTGTGAGATTTTCATAGGGAAACGCTGATAAAATGAAGTCGCCCAGATTTGCGCAGATGCGCTGGTTCTATGGCGGTCAACGTCAACCAATCATGCGGCGCACTTCGCGCTTGCATTCTTGGGACGTTTTCGCATACGAGCCGTTGCCCAATCGCCTGCGTCCTTCGGACTTGGCTTTTGGACGGCTCAGCAAGGAGACAAACCGCAGGCGTAGCGGTGCTACGTTGAGGATTTGTCGACGACGAGAGGACAGTGCAGATGCGTGAAGATGGGTGGCTGAATTTATCAGTGATTCCATAGGTTCAGCAAAAGACGGATGCCCCCGCCATCAAATCCCCTTTATCGTGAACGAGAGCCTTCTCTTCCCATCCGGATAGGTATACTCCGTAAGCACGGGGGCGCCCCAGCTGTCGTCGCCGCCCACGCCGCACATGCCCGCCGACGCACGCAGATATGTATGCTGCGGACGCGGCAAATCGTACGCATGGCGCGCATTCTCCAGTTCGTGCGGACTGTACGGGAGCGCCGATGCCTCAAACGGCACATCTGCCGCAAGACGGATTCCGTGACCGCCATGATCCGTGACCTCGATCCAGCGCACGCCGCAGTGATTGCCCGTCTCCTGCGGACGCAGATACGGCTCGACCTCGTCCGCCGTCGTGCTCTCGTAGACGCCGAGACGTGCGCCGCAGCAGCGGTCAATGTAGTTTTCCTTCGGCCCATAGCCATAGAAGCGAATGCGGTCATAGTCCGCATCTAGCGTAAAGATCATGGCAAAGTCGGGCATCTCGGGCATCCCCGCCGTCTCATACTCCATCGTGACGCCAACTTCCCCGCTCGCCTCCACTGTATAGACGACCATACACGCGGCAGCGGGCTCCGTGGCAAACGCATAAGTAAAGCGCACGGTGACGCGCTTGGCGCGCCGTTCATCGCGTCTGCCGAAGAAACCGCTCACCGTCTCGAAATCTTCGCCGTCCACACTGTACTCGATGCGCGTGCAGCGGCGGTAGAGGCTCGCGAGCTTCCACTGCGCCGTGTCCGCCATGCGTCCGCTGCCGTAGTCATTGTCGATCGGCGCACGCCAGAAGCTCGGCTGCGGCAGCTCCTCGATCAGCTCACGTCCGCCATGGCGATAAGAGACGAGATTGCCCTGCGCGCTTGAGAACATGAGGGAAAATCCTTTCCCCTGCACGCCGAGGTTGATATCTCCCTGCACCACGCGCAGGCTGCCCGACGCTTCCAGCGGCATATAAGCAGGAGCGGCGACGCCAAAGCCAAGGACATCCAAAAGGCGCGTTCCTGCATCCTCAGGCGGCACGACGACCGCTTGCCCGAAGGCGATCTCATGGCCTGCAGGCGCCCATATTTCCTCCTCTTTGACAAGGAGCGATGCCGTCAGCACATACTCGCCTTCGCCTGCGTAAGGCAGCCTATTCTTGATGAAGCGTGTTTCTCCTGGCGGCACATCATGCTCCCCTGCATACGCCTGCCAGATCTCGCGCCCCTCAAGGAGGAGCGAGAGCCACAAATCATAGTCGCCCGCATCCGAAAAGAGGCTCTTATTCTCGATCTCCACACCTTCCCATGAAGGACGGAGCGTGAAATTCTGATAGTTGTACTTCACCTCCTGCAGCTTTGCCGTCGGACGACGATCGGCAAAGAAGATGCCGTTGCCGCTGAAGTTGTAGTCCGACGGACGATCGCCGAAGTCGCCGCCGTAGAGGAATACATCCTCGCCATAACGCCCGCGCCTACGGATCGCCTGATCGCCGAAATCCCAGATGAATCCGCCCTGATACAGAGGCTCGCGTTCCGTCAGCTCCGTATACTTGTGCATGCCGCCGCAGCTGTTGCCCATCGCATGTGTATACTCGCAGCAAATGAACGGCTTGTCTCGGTGCTCCTTGAGAAACGCCTCGATGTCCGCCGCCTTCGTATACATCTGGCTCTCCATATCGCTCGTCGCCGGATAGCTGCGATCCCAGAAAATCCCCTCGTAGTGCACGAGGCGCGTGGGATCGACGCGGCGGAAGTACTCGCTCATCTCATAGATGATGCGGCCGCCGCAGGACTCGTTGCCGCACGACCAGATGAGGATGCACGGATGATTCTTGTCGCGCTCGTACATCGACTGCGCGCGGTCGAGCACGGCGGGCAGCCACTCCTCGCGGTCGCCGGGAACGGTATGCGCGTCCTTCGCACACGCCCCGTTCTTCATCCATGAGCCGTGCGTCTCAAGGTTCGTCTCATCGATCACATAAAAGCCATAAATATCTGCCAGCTCGTAGAGACGACTGCTGTTCGGATAGTGCGACGTACGAATCGCATTGACGTTCGCACGCTTCAGCGCGATGAGATCCTGCTCGAAGAGCTCAGGATCCATCGCCCTCCCATGGTCAGAGTCAAACTCGTGACGATTGACTCCCTTGAACACGATGCGCTCGCCGTTGATCTGCATGACTCCGTCCCGGATGCAGAACTCACGGAAACCGACGCGCACGCGCACGATCTCCTGCAAAGCACCCGCCGCATCATGCACGCGGATCATAAGATGGTAGAGCCATGGGTGTTCCGCGCTCCAAAGAAGCACGCAGGCAGCCTCCATCGAGCACGCATGGGTCGTTGCCGTGACGACCGCCTCTTCCCCCTCTACACAATCTCCTTCCGAATCGCAGAGCAGGATCTCGACATGCTTTTCTGACGCATCGTTGAACGCAAGACGCACATCAAGCTTTCCGTGCGTATAGCCATCCCGCTCAAGCGGCACGGCACGAACGGCAACATCCTCAATGTGATGCTGCGGTTTCGTGTAGAGCAGGACGTCGCGATAAATTCCCGAGAATCGCCAGAAGTCCTGATCCTCGAGCCAGCTCGCACTCGTATAGCGGAATACCATCGCCGCCAGCTTGTTCTCCCCCGTCACGAGATACGGCGTCAGGTCGAAGTCTGCAGGCGTGCAGCTGTCTTCACTGTAACCGACGAAATGACCGTTGAGGAAGAGTGCGAGCGCCGCATCCACGCCGCCAAAGGAGATATAGACGCGCTCCCAATCCTCGGGCACGGCAAAATACTTCACATAGCAGCCGACGGGATTATCGCGCACGGGAATCTCGCCCGGCACGATGCTCTCATGCCCGTCCCACGGGTACGTCGTATTCGTGTAATGCGGCGCTCCGTGCCCCTCCATCTGGATATGCGCCGGCACACGGATCGTCTCCCAATCGCGGCAGTCATAATCCGCCGCCTCGAATCCCTGCGGGATGTGCTCGGTGTTCCGCGCATAGGCGAAATGCCAAATGCCGTCGAGCGTGCGGTAAAATGAGGACACGCCGCGCGCAAGCTCCGCTTCGTCGCGATAGAATACGTGGTCGCTGTGCGCAGGCAGACGGTTCTCTGCGAAGTAGCACGGATCTCTCAATTTCTCAAAGTCGAATGCAGCCATGTGAAACCTCCGATCTTGTAAAGGAAGCACGGATAAATGCAACCACCCGTCTTATCAGCGCTTCCGAAAGAAAGCGGCCGCCGCCGACCGCTTTCCCATCTCCTAAAATAGAATCACTTGTTCATTTCATCCCATTTCTCTTCGAGTTCTTCCACGATGCGCGCGTGCTCCGCCTCCGTGAGCGTCACCTTCGCGCGATAGAGAATCGTGCCGAGCAGAATGAGGGCAAACGGCGCAGCGAACATCACGAGCTTGAAGTGAAAGAGATTCTCCGGAGCAATCGTCTCCGCTGTCGCACCGCTCGTCATGCCGACCCAGATTGCGGTAAGGCCGATCATGCCGCTCGCAATAGCACCTGCGAGCTTGTCCACCAGCGGACGCACGCAGAGGACAAGCGCCTCGTCGCGATGTCCGAGCTTCAGCTGCCCGTACTCGACCGCGTCCGTAATCGTCATGAGCACGACGAGGAAGATCAGCGGCTGCGGCAGGGAGAACAGACCTGCGGCAAAGAGCGTCATAATGACGTTCGTGCCCGCCATCGCGTAGAGCACGATGCCGAGGAGCATGACGGCAACCGAAGCGAAGAAGAGCTTGCGGCGGCTGAACTTCTCCGTCAGCGTCGGGAAGAGTGCCACGGCGAGCAGACCGATGATAACGTTGATGACACCGAGGAAGGAGAACTGCTTCGCATCCCCGAGCACGTAGATGAAGTAATACAGGTTGAAATTGTTGATGACATTCTGACCGAGAACGAAGACAAGGTACGCAATCGCAATCCAGAGGAGCTGATCATTCTTGATGAGCACGGAGAACACATCTTTGAATGAAGTCTCCGTCTTGTTCTCGCGCAATGCGGAATCCTCTTCCTTCGTGCCAAGGCCGAGGATGATCGCCCCGAGAGTCGCGATGCCGCCGCCGATGACGGCAAACGCAAACCAACCGCTCGAGTCACCGGCGCCGCCATTCTCGTTCAGCGAGAAATAGAGGACGACGGGCATGACGATCGCCGTCACCAACTGACCGCCGAACACCGAGCCGATACGCGCATAAGTCGCTGTCACCTCACGCTCATGCGAGTCAAACGAGAGAGCGGGAATCATCGACCAGATCGCAACATCTTTTGCCGAGTAGAACACATCCATGATGAGATAGAGCAGCGCGAAGAGGACGAGGTAGAGCATTGGATTCGACACCGTCAGCCCGCCCATATCCGTAAAGAGGATCGCAAGGGAAATTGCAGCAACAAACGCGCCCACAATCACCCACGGCTTGAACTTGCCCCAGCGCGTCTTCGTCTTGTCAATCGTATTGCCGATGAACGGATCGAGGAAGAGCTCGCCCACGCGCAAGACGAGGATGATTGTCGTCACAATGCCGATCATATAAGCATCGTGTTCGTGGTTTTCGGAGTGAAACAGATTGCTCGTGACAAAGATCATGAAGTACGTCGCGAGCATGGCATAGAACACATCATGTCCGAAAGTGCCGCAGGAATACGCAATACGCGGCCAGAATTTGCTCTTTTTGTCCGACATGGGAAGCCCTCCTCAGCCTTTGACCGTGCGGATGTAGGCGATGATGCCGTCCGCAATCTTTCCGAGCGGTTCTTTACTCGTATTCACAACGAGATCATAGTGCGTTCCGTCGCCCCACTTGCGCCCCGTATAGTAGTCATAGTAGCGCGCGCGTTTCTCGTTCTCGCGATTCAGCTCCTTGAGCGTCTTGCCCTCGTAGACCGTGCGCCCGCGCTCCTCGCGGTAGTCGTCGTCCGCACAAACGAAGACGGAAAATACATCGTCGCGCTTTCGGAGCGCATAGTCCGCGCAGCGTCCGAGGAAGATGCAGGGACCGTCGGCGGCGAGCTTGCGCACAACGTTCGACTCCGCCATAAACATCCCCTGGCTCGACTCCCCCATCGCCATGCCGAATGAGTGAAACGGGATGAAGCGCGAGGACAGCGGCTTCACTGTATTCTCAAACTCAAGCAGCTCCTTCTCATTCAGATCGTTGATGCCGAGCTTCGCCGCGGCAAGATGCACGATCTGACGATCGTAGAGATGGACGCCCAACTTCTCCGCGAGCAGCCCGGCAAGCTCCCGTCCGCCGCAGCCATATTGGCGGCTGATGGTGAGAATGAATTTCTTCTCCTCCATGTGACTTCCTCCTTCATCATGGGGAAACGACTATGCGTCTCCCGTAAACAAACCTTGAAAATAATAGGAGTGGGAAATATAGTAAACGTTTTCTTTCTTACGTTTTCTATTATACTCTATGGATTTTAAAAAAGCAAACGTTTTCTTTTTGAAACACAAAACTTTTTCCTCTATAAGAATACGGCCGTTCCTGATGATATACGATGGAGGCGAACGACTCAACAACGCGACAGAACGACGGATCGCCGCAATACCCGTACAGCAGATGCTTTGCCTGCAGCCCGAAGGACGCGGACGGATTCCCCATGCTTCCGTAAGACGTGAGGCCATAAATTGACACAGGCAACACCGAAGATCGTCCTGACTTCCTCTAAAAAGCAATCATAATGAAAAAAGACGCGCCGCCGACAAAAGGGCTGCGCGTCTTTTGTACCTCAATGAAGCACAGAGAAAATAGAGGGTACTCTGAATCAATCAGCGTTTCCTTAAACTGGACTGATCGTCTTCTCCTTCGCCAGCGGAATCTGCTTCATCCTCTGGTCGTAGTCTGCCGTCAGGTAATCTCCGAGGAGGGCGACCTTGAACTTTCCCGGGTGATCGTCGGGCAGGAGGTCGTTCGCCGTCAGCAGCATGTCGAGCGCGGGCGCCGTGCGCATGGAGGTCGCGCTCATATGCATGACGAGGATCGCGCCGCGCTTCACCGAGCCGTCGTCTTCGTGCGTCAGGCGATGCAGGATGCCAACGAGCGATTCCATCGAGACAGCGTTGTAGTCCTCCGTGCTGCCGCTGCCGTTGACGATGTAATCGAAGCCGTTATGCAAGATGCTCGCGACGCCCGTGCGGCTCACGGCGAGCGTCGGCGGGCGCAGGATGCGCGTCAAGGCGTATCTTCCTGACGGCAGGCGCATATCTCCCATAGTCAGCGCAAGCTTTTCGTAGGAGGAGCGCACGTCGAGTTCGTACGTCTCCTCGTCCATGATGGCCTTGTTCCTGCCACCCTTGTCCTGCACGCACATGGGAGTGTGCGTGTCCGTATGACTGCCTACCTCGTTGCCATTCGCCACGATGGCACGCACGAGGTTCGGATTGTTGTGGATGTTCTTCGTGATGATGAAGAACGTGCCATGCACGCGATGCTTGTTCAAGACGGCGAGCAGATGGTTGATGGAATCGTCGCTGCCCCAGTCGTCAAAGGTGAAGAACACGGTTCGCGCGGGCGCCGTCTTGACGATGCCCGTCCTGTCGGCTCGACGCATCTCTATGCGCGAAAAGCCGAGCATGCGATCCGTCTCGCCGACTTCGGGCGCACCGACGTAGCGCTTGTAGAACTCCTGCGAAAACGCGCTGCCCTTGAGCTTCTCCTTGCGGATGTACGGGCGGATTTCCTCGGGCAATGTCGCCAAATCGACGAGATATGTATAAAGAGCCGATGTATCGCCGAGAACATCGAGGACAGATGTGCAGGCATAGCCCGAGGCCGCCCGCTCCCGCTCTCGCTCCTCGGGCAGGGCGTGCGTCACATAGGCGATGTTGTCGACCTTCTCCCGCTTCAAGGTGCGCAGAAGCTCGACAGCAAGCGACGATCGCGTATAGTAGTCCGTGCGCATGTAGATGATCTCGCCGCGATTGAACGACGTCGTCCAGCGTCCGAAGAGATCGGGCATGACTTCTGCGGGCGACTGCGCGTCCTTGTGCTTCGACTGCACGGCGTTGAAGCCCTGTCCGACGAGGATGCAGCCCATCGCCGAAACGGCCTCGCCGATCGCCGGCTCGTCCGCGCCCGACATCTGGCGCACGACATTCGTTTCCTGACCGTAGACTCGAAGCCCTTCGCGGATGCGCTCGATCTGCGCACAATAGTCGTCGAAGCCCGCGCCCTCCTCGGGACGCAGGCCGATGCCTAGTTCCTGTCCGTATGCGCGAATCAGCTCGATATTCCTCCGATTCCTCGAAAGCTCGCGCTCCGTGACAAAGAAGGTGCCGCGCATCCCCTCTGCCTTCATTTCCTCCAATATTTCAAGAAGCGGCGCTTCCTTCGACAAACCGCCAAACGTGAAGATGACGGCGGGCTTCGTGCTGCAGATAAAGCGCTGTTTCTCGGCGATA
This sequence comes from Selenomonas sp. CM52, assembly GCF_000292955.1. Lineage (NCBI taxonomy): Bacteria > Bacillati > Bacillota > Negativicutes > Selenomonadales > Selenomonadaceae > Selenomonas > Selenomonas sp. CM52. The sequence continues at coordinate 89,523 of NZ_ALNM01000033.1, read as the reverse complement.
TGCCCGCGATTCTTCCTGCGCAGCGCGGCATAGGCGCTCTCCTCAGCGCTCTCCGCGGTGCTCTCCTGCATCGTCTGTCCGCGCAAGCCTTGCGCTTCTTCCGCCTCGTCCGGCAATTCCAAAGCTCTCCCCGCCTCTTCCTGCCGCGCAGAAGCTTCCGTGCCCGCGAGCGCCGCGAGTCTTGACGCTTCGAAGGCGGCAGCGGCATCGGCTCTTTCAGCCGCAGGCGCGGCGGCTGCCGCGGTGCTGCAAAGGGCGACGACCAAGAAGGCCATGGCGCAGAGAGCACCCTTCTTCCCTTTTCTTTTCTTTATCTTCCCATCGCGCATGACTTTCCCATCTCTTCCTTTCCTCTACTCGCATCGTACATCGGCGAGGGTTTCGCTGCCGCCGAGCCGCCAGAGGCTCACCGCCTCGACGCCGTTCTCCGCCGCGAGCGTGATCCATGCGTTCAGCGTCTCTGCATCCGCATACCAGACTTCCCCATCGTGCCCGTCCGCCGAGAATGTGAAGTGAAGCGCCGCGCTCTCGGCATCGCGCTCGGGCGTCCTGCCGTGCTTCTTCGCCAAGGCGGCCGCCTCCTTCTCCGTGAGGAAACGCGCCTCGCCCTTCTTGAGTCCGAAGAAGCCGTAATCCTGCCACAGGCAGCCGCCCGTCGCAAAGGCCGCCGCTTTCCTTCCGGGCAGGGCTTCCATCTTCTTCAGCGTCTTTTCGATGAAGTCGCGGTCCGCCTTCGGGCCCGGGCCGCTATGCTTGCCATGGAGGTTGTAGAACATCACGACGTACTCGGCTTCTGCGGGAAGCCCCTCAAAAGACATCGACGGTTCGAGCACGGCGCGAAGCTTCAGGCCGCGCTCTTTCGTGACCTCGGCGAGCTTCTGAAGGAAGGCGCGGTAGCGCGTCATGATCTCTTCGTCCTTGCGGAAGTTCTCGTAGTCGAGTTCCACGCCCTCCATGCCGAACTTCTCTGCCGTCTCCGCCATCCGAAGCGCCTCTTTTTCGATTCCCTCGTCCGTCGCGAGCAGGCGGCGCAGAAGTTCCCTGTCCTTTTCCACATGCTTTTTCCCTAGGATGTCATTCGTGAAGCTCAAGTACCGCTCGACCTTGCGAATGCTGTAGGCGTTTACGAGCGCCTGCACCTCCTGCGGCACATAAAGCTCGTCCTTCTCGTCGTAACAAGCGGCGAAGAGGACGACCTTAGAGAGCTTGCCGCGCATCGCGCGATAGTCGGCGTCGCCGGCCGCCGCATCCCAGCGAACGTGCCAGGAGGAAAGCTCCACGGGCGCGTGCGGCGCACTCTGCAGCGACTCCGCCTGTGCGCATCCCCCGAGGGAAAGCCCCGCGGCAAGAAACAGTCCCAACATCCACCAACGCATAAAAACAGCCCCTCCTGTACACCACATAGGGCGCGCAAGCTTCTCTCACGCGCCCTCTCTGCCTCATGCAAATCATACATATTCAAGGAACCAGCGCAGGACAGCGTCCCAGATTTCCCCTGCCCTGTGCTTCGCCTTTTCCCATCCCTTGTATTCGCTCGTGTAAAGGACGCGCTCCTCCTTGCTCTCGTGCCCCGTTTCCGTCAGGACACGCACCTTCTTGAAGACGCCGTCGTAAACGTCGTCGGCGAGATTGCGCTGACTCCATGCCTCACCCTGCCAGGAAGCGCCGAGGAAGACTGCGCCGCGCTCCGTGCGGGAGACGGCGAGATCCTCAGGGCCCGTATGACCGTCCACATCGACGCTCAGGCGGTCACCCGAAAGATGAATCACGAGCCTGCACTTGCCGCGGCGATGGAAGCTCTCGCTTCCCTCGTAGGGAGCGGCGCCGTCCTCGACGGCAGCGGCGTACGCCTCGCGAACCGCATTCGCGCGTCCCATGTACTCGTTGGCTGCGGCGGGCGATGGCGCATAGCGCGCGAAAGCCTCGTTTTCGGCGATTTTCGCCTCCTTGCGCACCTCCTCGACAGAAAGGATCTTTTCGCCGAGAATCACGGGCAGCTTTTCCCGGTAAAGCTCGCGTTTCGCGCCGCCCACGATTTCTGTCACAACGAGTTGGTCGTTGACGAGTGTGACGCAGACGGCGTCCGAAAGATCGGCGGAGCTTCTGAGGAAGATCTGCTGCGAGCCGAAGGCGTTGCCCTCAAGCTCCGCTTCCAAGCGGAGGTCGCGCAGATTTTCGACGTCCGCGAGGCGGGCGAGTGCCTTGCCTTCAGGCAGCGTCGTCAAGATCAGCGTCTCCTCGCGGGCTTCGAGCGCCCCTTCCTTTAGCTCCCAGGCGCGGCGTCCTTCCTCGCGCCCCTCGACGAAGGAGAGGGCGCCGTCCGTATCGTAGTTGATGCGCATGAGCAGGTGGTTGATCGGCCAATAGGGCTGCGGCTGCATGCGCGTGAGATCGTAGAGGCTGCTCGTGCGCTTGTTGAGCACGAAGCCCTCGCGGTTGAAGTTCATCGGGAAGGAATCGCGAATCTCGCGCTCGTTGACGGCGCTGACGCGCGGATTATTGCCGAAGCGTCCCGTATTCGCGTGCATGAGCACATGCGCCTTGGGCACATAGCCGAGTTCCTCACCGTAGATGTCGCGAAGACGCGCGTAGTCGTAGGCGACGCGCCGCTCCATCTGGCGCTCGCTCTCCGTCGGCACGCCGTCCTTGTCGCGGATGTAGTCCATCAAGTAGTGGTTGTAGCGGCGGCCAAGACAGCCGCGCACCATATCAAAGCGCAGCGGGTCAAGCTCGCCGAGAAAGTCGTCATAACGGTCGAAAACATTGATGTAGGCGAGGCGATAGCCGTTCGTTCCCATCTCCCAGAATGTCGAGTTTTCCATCTCGTGCAAGTCATTGGGACTCAGGAACTTCGTGTCCTTCTTGGCAAATTTCTCGGGATACGTCATCATCGTCGCCTTGAAGTTCAAATCCTCCATGATCTCCTGCGCGAAGATTGCCGTGTCGCGCCGCCCATCCTCAAACATGAGGAAGAGCGAGCGCTCGGGCAGCTTCTTTCCCTCGCGGTAGTAGTCGAGGACGTCCTGCTGCGAGATGGTCACATAGCCTTGGCTCTTGAGCTCGGCGAGATGGCGGCGCAGCTCTTCCTTGCCGATGAGCGTCGATGTATCGCCGTTTCGGTCGACGCCGAAGTAGGAGAGGGCGATGAAGCCCTTGTCTTGTGCGCCCGCCGCTGCAGCAGCCGCAGGGTCGTACGTCTTGAGTGTGAAAAAAAGCTCCATGAGCACGAAGAGCGCGGCGGCAATGCAGACGAACTCCATGGCGGTGCGCACCTTCTTGCGGCGGTTCTTGCGCCGTGTGAAGGCAGCGTCCGCAAGTGCGGGCTGCGCTTTCGGACGCTTGTTCTGCACTTTCGGCTGCTGCGTCGCTGGCGGTTGTTGCTGCGCCGGCTGCTGCGCTTGCAGCTGCTGCGGCGACACTGGCGGCTGCGGCGCTTTCGGCGCGGACTGTACTGCCGGCGGCTGTTCCTGCGCTTGCGGCGGCGCGGGCTGTATCGGCGGCTGCACCTGCGGCGACGCAGCAAACGGTACGACGGGAACCCACTGCGGACGTCCCTGCGCATCGGTCACACACATCAGAAACGACACACCCTGCACGTTCGGCATGCCGCTCTGTGTATTCGGCAGCGTACCCTGGACATCCGGCGAGGTGGCAAAGTCCTCTGCTGCCTTTTGCACCTGCCGCTCCTGTGCCTGCGACAATCCCTGCTTCAATCGCACAAATACACGTTTCTTCTTCATGCTGCCCTCTCCGCCGCCTTGTCGAGTATGACGCGGCCGTCCTTCTCCTTGTTCTTTTTCTTATTCAGCGCAGCGATGTCGGCGAGCGTCATGCGCGTACCCCACGTCGTCTTCCAGAATGTGACCCATGCGACGGGCATCTGCCACAGGAGCACAGCTTCATAGTAGATGCAGAACCACATGGCATAGATCCATGTCGTACTGCGTCGAATAAGAAGCTGCGCCATACTCATGAGGAGCGCCATCATCAGCATGCCGACGACGAAGCTCACGGGGAAGACCCGATGCATGATCGGTACGTAGAGGAGGTTGTAGATGACGACGACGGGTGCGGCGATGGGCACGAGAACGCCCATGTAGAAGCCGAGCGACATGAAAGGCTCCTTCTTCCACATGAAGCGGCTCGCGATCAGTGACTCGCGCAGCCAAGAGCGCTTCCAGCGCATCTGCTGACGCAAAAACACGGAATAGGAGCGCGGCACGATCGTCATGCAGACGGCGGAATCCTGATATGTCGTGCGATTGTGGCGCAGGATGAAGTTCGTCATGCTGCGGTCGTCGCCAAATGTCGCCTTCTGTCCGAGAAAGCGCTGGTTGAGCCACGCGTCCATGTATTTCAAAACGAGATCCTTGCGGTAGCAGGACAGAGGCCCCGAGAGGCACGTCGCCGCATCGAAGTAGCCTTCCGCCGCCTTCATGACGCGGAAGGCGATGGAGTAGCGCACCGCCTGCATCTTCGTCAGGGCGTTCGTGTACGTGTTCGCGACGTCCGTGCGCCCCGATACGCCGCCCATCTCCTCGTCCTTGAACGGCTGCACGATGTTGCGGATGGCGAAGGGATCGAGGAAGCTGTCCGAATCCACGAAGACGAGCAGCTCGTGCTTCGCCTCCTTCGCGCCGCGTGCCATGGCGTCGCGCTTGCCCAGATTCTGCGGCTGCTGCAGGAAGCGGATGCGCTCGGAGACGCGGTAGGCACTGTCATTCGTATCTGCCGCCTTCAGCTCGGCGATCATCTCCTGCACGCGCTCGGCGGATCGGTCGTTGGAACAGTCGTCGACGACGATGACTTCGAGCTTGTCCACGGGATAGTCCTGATTGATGCAGCTGTGGATCGTGCGCTGAATCCATTCCTCCTCATCGAAGCACGGAATGATGATCGTCACGCCGGGCGTATAGCCGGGATCGATGGGCACGGGGCGGTAGAACATCGCAAACAGGTAACGCGTCAGAAGGAACGTCGCGGCAATAATGCTGTAGAGATACAGCCAGCGGTTGAACTTGAAATAGATGACGGATTCAGCTCGCATGAGCACGATGATGAGCGTGATGACAGCGAGGAAGAAGATCGCCAGCGTGAACATGTAGCCCTGCCTGCGTGCGGCGGCGTACTGAGCGAGCGACTTCTTGAACTCGATGCCGTAGAGCTTTTCCTCCTGCCCGAAGCTGCGCACGACCGTCGCCGGCAGCTTCTTCACCTTCATCTCGTAGCCCTCGGGCATCGTGCCTGGCTCGATCTCGAAGGTCAGCTTCACCTCGCCCGAAAGCTCCGCTCCGCACGCATCCTCTTCCAGCCGCACGAGGATGCCCGTCGTCGAGATGTCCACGGCGCGCGCCGCAAGCGTCCCCGCCGCCCCCTCGATCTTCACGGGATAATCGACGAGGTAGCGCTGCCCGTTCTTCGCATCCTGCTCATAGAGAACGTAGTCATCGGACTCCATGGCGGCGGACGCGCCGCGCCGGCTGCGGTTGCTGCGATGTCCCGTCGCATCCGGCACATGCGAGAGCAGACGGCGGTCCTCCTTCACCGTGTAGAGAACCTCGTCTTCTTGAGCCGCGCCTGTCGCCCGATTCACCCTTGCGCCGCGCTCGGCAGCATCCATATCTTTTCCAGCGCCGTCTGCGGACGCATATCCCTCGTTTGCCATTTCTTCACCTACTTGCCTTGCACTGCCGCCGATGGCGCGGCGGGAACGTATCGAATTTTACGAAAATCATGAATATTGCCCGGCGTCTTTCCCATGCTCTCCAGCGCCGTCAGCAGCCAGTCCAGTTCGTCGGCGGCATCGACAGGCGCAGCCTTGCGTTCCCCGACGGGCTTGTCCTCCACGGTCGGCTGCTTGTCCACGGCCGGCCGTGCATCCTCGACGGCTGCATCCTGCGCCGGGGCTTCGACGGGCACGGCGATGTCGATCGCGATGATGCTGCCCGCAGGCACCGTCGCCGCATAGGCGGCCGCGCCCGCCTCGTCCTTGAGCCAGCCCGGCGCGTAATGCGCGCTCTCCTTCACAGCGCACTCGACGCCTGCGGCGCGCAAGGCGCGCAGAAGCTCCTCGTCATAGACGGTGCGCGGCGCCCGAAAGAGCTTCGGCTTCGTCGCTGCAAGAACCTCGACGACCCTCTGCGTGCGGCAGATCTCGGCGAGCAGACGCTCCTGCGGCAATTCTTGCACCGCCGCGACCCCCACGAAGGTATAATTGCCGATCTCCTGCCCCGCCTCGCGGATGAGCTCGATCGTCTCCGGCTGATTCGCCGCGTTCTGCCCTTCGACGAAGAACACGGCGCTCGCGCCATGCTTCTTCAAGACATCGAGCAGACGCACCGTCGTCGTGCGATCGGGCAATCCGTCGATGACGAAGGCGACGTGAGGCTTCTCATCCTTCGTCACGATCTCCGCCGGCTCCATGCCCTTTTGAAACTGCTCCTTGGCCGCTGCAATCTCCTCAGTCGCCTCATAAAGACTGCCAAGATCGGTGATTTCCGCCTGCGCGTTCTTCGTGCCAATCACATGATCACGGAAGACGACGAGAGCGCCCGCGACGATCAATATGCCCGCTATGGCGAGAAGCCCCATCTTTTTCAGGCTCATGCTCCGCCCCCTTCCTCAAAAATCCGCTTACAAAGCTCACCCCAAACTCAAAGACGCCAATAGCGGAAGCCCTCGCGCTCCGCTTCTTCGCGCGAGTACATCCCCTTCACGTCGACGAGCAGATGCGGCCCATCCGCGCGGCACATCGCACGCAGTTCCTCCCACGACAGCCGGGCGAACGCTTCATGCGCCACGAGAAATACGAGAGCGTCCGCGTCCTGCACATCGTGCAGCGATTCCAGACCGAAGCCGTACTCCGCACGGAAAGCTGCCGCATCGACCTCGGGATCGACGGCGGCGAGCGTCAGATCGTACTCCTGCAAGATGCGATATACGTCGGCGGCGCGCGAATTGCGCGTGTCGGGGCAGTTCTCCTTGAACGCCATGCCAAGAAGATGGACGCGCGCCCGGGCGAGGTCGATCTTCGTGCGCACAAGCTCGCGCACGGTGGCATGGGCGACGAAGCCGCTCATGTCGTCATTGAGGCGGCGTCCCGTCGAGATGAGAGGCGAATAGTAGCCGAGATTCTGCGCCTGATAGATAAAGTAGTACGGATCGACACCGATGCAGTGACCGCCGACGAGTCCCGGACGGAAGCCCAGCGCATTCCACTTCGTATCCATCGCATCCGCCACAGCCGAAGTGTCGATGTCCATGCGGTGAAAGACGAGAGCCAGCTCGTTCATAAAGGCGATGTTGATGTCGCGCTGCGCGTTCTCCGCGACCTTCGCCGCCTCCGCCACGCGAATCGACGGCGCACGATGCAGCGTCTCGACGACCGTGCCGTAAACTCCGGCGATCGTTTCAAGCGTCTCTTCGTCCATGCCCGAAACGATCTTGACGATGTTCTCCAAGCGATGCACCTTGTCGCCGGGATTGATGCGCTCGGGCGAATAGCCGATCTTGAACTCGCCGCGCCGCATGCCCGATTCCCTTTCCAGTATGGTGCAGCAGATGTCCTCCGTCACGCCCGGGTACACGGTAGACTCGTAGACGACGATGCTGCCCGGCTGCAGATGCCTGCCGATGACGCGCGTCGCCTTCTTCAGCGGCTTGAGATTGGGCGTCTTGTCGCCCTTGATCGGCGTCGGCACAGCGACGACGATGAACGACGCCATGCGCAGACGCGCCGCATCCGCCGTAAAGTCGATGCGCTCCGCCGCGCCTTCTTCCGCGGCAAGCTCGCCCATCGGATCTTTGCCCGCGCGGCAGTCCGCGATCTTCTCCTCGTCGCTGTCATAGCCGATGACGCTGAAATGCCTCGAAAATGCCACGGCGAGCGGCAGCCCGACATAGCCCAGTCCCACGACGGCGATCTTCGCCCTGCCATCGTGCAAAAGCTCCAACATGCGTTTGCCTCCTTCTTTCCGCACTGCGTACTTGTTCAATCCTCATAATTTTTGAAATATCCCGTAAGCGACGCCCAGACGGTACGGCTGCGCCTCGCCGTATCGAGGTCGAAGAGATCGTAATACTCAAGCCCGAACATGAGATCCTTCTGCAGCGTGTAGGAGAGGCCCGCGCCCCAGCCGCGGAAGCCGCCGCGTCTCGGGCCGTCGCCCGTCGCATCGTAGCTCATGTAATCTGCCATGCCGTTCATCGTGTGACTGACGTAGGTGGCGCTCGGCTGACGGTAGTACTTGAGCCAGTAGGACATCGAACCCGGACGCCAGCCGTCGCCCTTCTTCGCGAGCGTCAGCACATAGCCCGTGCCGTTGCCCGTCCTGCGATCCGTGCCATGGAGAAGCATCGCGCCGAAATCGAAATCTCCCAGAGGTGCGCGGAAATTTCCCATGTAGATGTTGCGCGCCGCACCGTTGATCTTGTCGAAGCGGTACATGCCGGCGTCAACGCCGTAGAAAGGCGTATCGTAGCTTGCCGAAAGTGCCGCCACCTCGTGCGCCCGCTCGATCTTGCCGTAATGCAGCGTATAGCGGACGGGATTGCCGACCGAAAGCCGCACGCCACGGAACTTGCTGTCGTAGATATTGCCCTCGGCAAAATCCGCGCTAAAGACGCCGACGGTCGTATCAAAGACGCCGCTCCTGCCCGTCAGATAATAGCGGTCAAGACGGAGCTTGCCGTCGTCCGTGCCGCCGTTCAAGTACTTCTCATACTCGATCATGGCCGCCGCATGCCAGTTGCCGTCGATGTCGTAATCGGGGAAGACCCGAAGGCGCAGCCGCGCACGGCTGTCGCCGCGCTCAATGCCGCCCGAGCGCGAAGCGTCGGCACGCACCTCGGCGTCGACCTTGAGTCTCGGCTCAGGCTTCTCGGGCAGGAGCACCGACGAATAGAGCTGCTGCTCGGCATTCTCCTCGTCGACATAGCCCATGAGCGCGAGATCATCGACGAAGGCTGCCCGAAGGCGCATCGCCGCGTCCACGACGCCCGGCTCGACAAGCGGCTCGCCGTAAGAATACGCACCGCCCACGCCGGCGGGTAGAGAATCAGGTGCAGCCGGGACGGCAACGGCCGCGGGCGAGGCGGGCGCACCTGCCGCAGCGCCTGCCTGCACCGCGCCTTCTCTTGGCGTCATGCGCGAGAAGACTTCCTGCCTGCGCTCTGAAACCTTCGTCAAAGCAAGCTCGCGCTTCTCGCGCCGCATCGTGGCGAGCGCGTAGTCGCGCGCTGCGAACTGCAGGCGAAGACGCGCCTTCGACGCCTTTTCCTGCAGCGGTTGCATGACCTCCAGGCGATTCGTGCCGCGCAAAGACTCGCGCACGAGGCGCTCCTCCGCCTGTTTCGCCGCCGCCTCAGCATCGGCAAGCGCCCTCTTCGCCAAGCGCTCCTGCTCTCGGTAGAGCTTGACATGCACCTCGTCGCGCACGGCGAGACTCGAAAGACGCCCATACTCGTCCGCGAGCGTTCCCTGCTGTATGCGGTCAACCTCGTGCAGCCCCTGCGCCACAATGCGGACAAGCTCCTCGCGCGAGCACTCCTGCGGCATCTTGCCCGCAAGATCGACATAGCCCTGCGCCTCAAGCTGCCCGACCGCTTCATAGACCCAGTCAGGCACAGCCTCCGCGGCAGAAGCCGCTGTCGGCAGAACGCCGAAGATCGAGGCACAGAAAACGCTTGCGCGGCAGATATGTCCCAAAAACAAAGACTTTTTTTCCATTGCCATCATATCAGGTTATTTTCCCCTTATTTTTTCTTTTTAATAATTATTACTTATAACTTATATATTTAATAAATTATGGTAGATTTCGGGAAATTCTACAATATTTCGCCCGGCAGCATTAGGTCTTTCTCTCTATTAGTTATACAATATAGCATAAAGCAAGCAGATTTGCAAGGAATTATTCCCGTATTTCTTCTTTTTAGGACTTATGGTCTGAAAATATATGCTAGATATTTTTCCTATAAACATGGAGTGCGTAGCGCTTTTACAGGGAGAAACCTCCTATCACATAAAAGCGTGCAAGAGGGGGGAGACTCTCATCTCCCCCTCTTGCACGCTTTTATCTTCCGCCAAGCTTTCTTTGCCCAGCCTCACTCGCTCAAGTAATACTCGATATGCACCTCAGTACTCATCTCCAACATGCCCGGCGCGATCGGCGTCGGAGCTGCATCGGCGGCCATGAGCATCTTTGCACCCGCGCTGCGCTCAGCGAACGGATAGGTGTTCTCCGATACGGCCTTCAGTCCGATGACGCGCCTGCCCAGAGCGGCGGCAAGTTCGTCCGCCTTCTTTCGTGCGTCATTGACAGCGGCAGTCAAGGCAATCTTGCGAACCTGGTCCGCATTCTTCACGCCGAAATCCAGCGAAGATATGCTGTTCGCGCCATTCTTGAGCGCGAGGTCGATGACGCGGCTGACATCGGTGAGATCGTCGACACGCACCGTCACATTGTTCTCCGCGCGATAGCCCGTGATCTCATTCTCGCGCGTCTCGCGCTCATAAAGCGGCTGGAAGTAGTAGCCGCGCGTCTGGATGTTCGCCTCGGGGATGCCGGCTGCGACGAGCGCCCGCTGCACCGCCTGCGCCTTCTTCGCATTCTCCTCCTGCGCCGTCTTCGCGTCCGCTGCCTGCGTGACGACGCCGACCGAGATCGTCGCGCAGTCGGGCGCCGCCTCCGCCCTGCCCGTGCCGTCGACCATGAGGACGGGCGGCTCTGAAGTCTGCGGCGCTGCTGCTGCCTCTGCCGCCTGCGGTGCGCACAGGAAGAGTCCCGTTGCGATCGCAGCGAGGAAGGATTTCATCTTGTTCATCTCGATCTCTCCTTTTCTTTCCTAGATAGAAAATTTTCCCTCGACGTGTTTCCTCTCCGTGGATATGTCCATTATAGCATGACTCCTGAGAAATACGAGTTAGAACTCTCTCACGCCCGCATGTGGTTTGCACATCGCCTGCATTGCTGATATACTACAACAAGAAGCTAGAATAGATACAAAAAGAGCATCGGGAGGAATCATCTTGAGCAATCGTATACGCACGCGCTTCGCGCCCAGTCCCACGGGCTACATGCACATCGGCAATCTGCGCACGGCGCTTTACGGCTATCTCTTCGCGAAGTCCCAGGGCGGCGACTTCATCCTGCGCATCGAGGACACGGATCAGGAACGCTTCGTCGAAGGCGCACGCGAGGTCATCAACGAGAGCCTTGCCGCCGCACACATCATCGCCGATGAAAGCCCCGAAAAGGGCGGCGCTTTCGGCCCCTATGTGCAGAGCGAGCGCAAGGCGATCTACAAGGAATATGCCGAAAAGCTCGTCGCCAGCGGCCATGCCTATCGCTGCTTCTGCTCGGCGAAAGATCATGCGCACGAGTCGGAATCCGAAAAGTTCGGCGGCTATGACCGCCACTGCCGCGATCTCGCGCCTGAGGAAATCGAGCGCCGGCTTGCGGCGGGAACGCCCTACGTCATCCGCCAGAAGATGCCGCTTGTCGGCTCGACGACGTACCGCGATCTGATCCTCGGCAGCATCACGATCGAGAACAGCGAACTCGAAGACCAGATTCTCTTGAAGAGCGACGGCATGCCGACGTACAACTTCGCCAATGTCGTAGACGATCACCTCATGGAGATCACGCACGTCATCCGCGGCAACGAGTACATCACCTCGACGCCCAAGCATGTGCTGCTCTACGAATTCTTCGGCTGGCAGCTGCCCGAGTTCATCCACCTGCCGCCCGTCATGGGAAAGAGCGAAGACGGCACGGTGTCGAAGCTCTCGAAGCGCCACGGCGCAGCGAGTTTCGGCCAGCTTCTCGACGAAGGCTACCTCGCCGAAGCCGTCACGAACTACGTCGCGCTCCTCGGCTGGTCGCCCAAGGACACGAATCAGGAAATCTTCACGATGGAAGAGCTCATCGGGGCGTTCTCCCTCGACGGCATCAGCAAGTCGCCCGCCATCTTCGACTACAAGAAGCTCGACTGGATGAACGGCGAATACTTCAAGTCGATGGATCCCGCCGCCTTCGCCAAACTCGCGCGTCCCTTCGCCGGCGATCTGCCGGCAGAACTCGCCGAGAAGTGGGACTATGCCGCCGAAGTCCTGCGCCCGCGCCTCAGCCGCCTCGGCGAAATCAAAGAGCAGATCCATTTCCTCATCGAGATGCCCGACTACGACCTCGACTGCTATACGAACAAGCGCAACAAGACGAACCCGGAAAAGGCACGCGCCCTTCTTCCCGAAGCGCTGCCGATGCTCGACAGCCTAGAGCCGTGGACGCCCGATGCCATCAACGCGGCGCTCGACGCCTTCGCAGAACAGCGCGGCGAAAAGAAGGGTGCCGTCATGTGGCCGCTTCGCATCGCTGTCTCAGGACAGAAAGTCACGCCGGGTGGCCTCACGGAAGTGCTCTTCCTGCTCGGCAAAAAAAATTCTCTCGATCGTCTCAAAAAAAGTCTTGCCAAACTGCAGGATATGTAATATAATAAATTGTGTTCATGCGGCTCCTTCGTCAAGTGGTTAAGACACCGCCCTCTCACGGCGGGTTCATGGGTTCGAATCCCATAGGAGTCACCAAGAAATTTCAGGGCTGAAGCCAATGGCTTCAGCCCTTTTTACTGACTTGTCCGTAAAGCGAACCCCGAAGGGATGAAGCTGAACGGGTAACAAGTCGTATGCGAAAACGTCCCAAGAACGCGAGCCAACGACGAAGCGTGATTGGTCGACGTTGACCGCTACTGACTTGTCCGTAAAGCGAACCCCGAAGGGGTGAAGCTGAACGGGTAACAAGTCGTATGCGAAAACGTCCCAAGAACGCGAGCCAACGGCGAAGCGTGATTGGCTGACGTTGACCGCACCTTCTCTTCTTCCCCAGAATATGGTATACTTTGCTCGTTGCCACCTCCAAACCGGCACAGGAAGGAGGTGCATACAGATATGGAAAACATCGCCATATCCTTCCTTATCTCCGTCGCGGCAGGGATAGTCTGCCACTATCTGTGCAGATGGCTTGACGAGAGATCAACGGGCAACAAGCCTGGGGCGTAATCCTCTGCCCGCAAAAAAGAGGATAGAAACGCCCCCCAAGCTGGTATCTTGGGGGGCGTTTCGCATACAGAAATGGTATCGCCATATCTTTCCTGCCACTCGTATTATAACACATCCGCTTACTTATAGGCAAGTCGCATCATCGAGACCAGTCTCAGTCCTTCCACCTCGCCACCATTTCCCTCGCTGCACCTTCCGCATCTGCCGCCGCTGCGACGGCGGAGATCACAAAGAAGCCAGCGGCGCCTGCCGCTTTGACAGCAGGAAGATCAGCCGCCTTGACACCGCCGCCGACGATCACGGGCACGGGACTCTTTTGAGCGAAGGCGGCGATCTCCGCCAGGCTGCGCGTGCGGAAACTGCCGTCCGCCTCAATGCCGGCGTCGGGCTTCGAGACCGTCGCATGCAAGGGACCCGTGCCGATGTAATCGGCAGCCGCCAGATCCTCAGGCGCAAGTCGAGGCAGATCCTGTGGATGTGCCGACAGGCCGACGATCGCCGCTTCCCCGAGGAAGCGGCGGCAAATGTGCGCAGGCACGTCTTTCTGCCCCACATGCACGCCCGCGACGGCGATACCCATCTCGCGCGCCGCGAGCGCGACGTCGAGCCGATCGTCGACGAGGAGCGGCACGCTTGCTGCCGCGCCGGCCGCTTCGATTGCCCGCGCCGCCTCGCCGAGCAGCGCGATCTGCTCGCGTGCGCTCTGCTCTTTTGCACGAAGCTGCACCGCTGTGAAGCCTGCCCGCACCGCAGCTTTGACGATCTCGCCGACGCGCCGCCCCTTCGTATCATGAGGCCCGATGACGAGATACGCCGTGACCGCGAGATGCGAGCGCAAAGTCATATCGCTCACGGAAAAGCACATAGGAGCGCCTCCCATCCCTTATCCATACAAAAAGAGAGCCTTTCGGCTCTCTTTTCCTTACTCCGCAGTGAACGGCAAAAGCGCAATGTTGCGCGCACGCTTGATTGCAAGCGTCACCTGGCGCTGATGCTTCGCGCAGTTGCCCGAAATGCGGCGCGGCAGGATCTTGCCGCGCTCCGTGATGAAACGGCGCAGCTTCGCGACATCCTTATAGTCGATGACCTCCACCTTGTCCACGCAGAACGTGCAAACCTTGCGGCGCGAACGTCTGCCTCTGTCACGTCTGATCAAATCAATTCCCTCCCCTGTTTAGAATGGGATTTCCTCATCGGGTATGGAAGGGCCGAAGGACTCCTGTCCGGCAGGCGGCTGATGGCTCGGCGCACTGCTCTGCATCGGCGTGCCCGGCGCACCCGCGCCCTGCGGACGCGATCCGGCGAACTCGATGTCGCTTGCGACGACTTCCGTCACATAACGCTTCGAGCCGTCCTGCGCATCGTAGCTTCTCGCCTGCAGGCGACCCTCGACGAGGATGCGGCTGCCTTTCGTCAGGTAGTTGCCGCAGAATTCCGCGAGCTTCTCCCATGCGACGATGGAAATAAAGTCCGCTGACGGCTGCTGCCCGTCGTTCGACTTGCCGAAGCGGCGATTCACCGCAAGCGAGAACGAAGCGACCGCTTTGCCGCTCTGCGTGTAGCGCACCTCGGGATCGCGGGCGAGATTTCCGGTCAAAAGTACCTTGTTCATGGCATTTCCTCCCTCAGCTTACTCTGCCTCGCTGGCTTCCGGCTCGGCCGCAGCCTTCTCGCCGGCCGCGATGAGCTCCTCCGCGCGCACGATCATGTGCTTCAGAAGATCGTCGGTGATCTTCATGACGCGGTCACACTCCTTCATGCAGGCAGGCTCAGCCGTGACATTGAGCAAGCAGTAGTAGCCGTCCGTGTAATCCTTGATCTCATACGCCAGACGCTTCTTGCCCCAACGGTCTTCCTTGTCGATCGTGCCGCCGTTCGTCTGAATCAGCTTGACGAACTTCTCGATAACAGCGTTCGTCGCTTCTTCTTCCATCGGCTTCACGATAAAGATAACCTCGTATTTTCTCACAAAAACACCTCCTCTATGGTCTGTGGCTCCCTCGGGAGCAGGGAAGGCTCAAAATAAGGGGAAGCGCTGATAAAATGAGGTCGCCCAGATTTGCACAGATGCGCTGGTTCTATCGAGGAGACAAACCACAGGCGTAGCGGTGCTACGTCGAGGATTTGTCGACGATGAGAGGACAGCGCAGATGTGTGAAGATGGGTGGCTGAATTTATCAGTGATTCCTAAACATTCGAACCAACTGTCCTGTGACTGAATGATTATATCATAAGAAAAGCCTTGGGGCAAGGAGAAATTCCCATTTGACAAAGCGCGGCGCCTCCTCTATAGTTGAAGTAGCAAATATTCAGAGGAGGCGGTGCGTCATGAAGCATCATTACAGCACGATCAACGGCATCGTCACAACATTTTCCGATATACACCAATCCGCTCAAAAGGGCGAAAGCATCTTGGTCTATATGGAGCGTGCAGCAGAAAACGGCTTTGATACGGCAGAAATCCTACTGCCAAGCATCTCTTTCGTAAGCTACAGCGGCTTTAGCGAGGACGAGCGCACCGAGCTGCTCAATTTCGTTCAGCGAAACAGCGCTCTAATCTGGGAGATTGCACGCGAGGATGGTGAAGTCATTGCCGACGTGGGGTGAGTTGTTCGGTTACCGTCTCTTTTTCTGGTCGAATGAAAATGACGAACCTGTACACATACATGTTTGTAAAGGTGTACCAACACCAAACGCCACAAAAATTTGGATTCCGCCAACGGGCAATCCCATCGTTGCACATAATCACAGCGGCATTCCGACAAAAGATTTGAACCGTCTGCTTAAAGGCATCGCAGCGAACAAAGAAAGCATCGTCTACAGCTGGTACCAGCATTTTGGTCGCTTGTGAGCAATCCAGATACTAAAGAAATTCCTCCCACCTTTCGATATACTCAATGAAACGGTATATTTTCTCGTGACGAATCAATGCTATCTTACATTCTCGAAAGGAGCTGGCCATCATGCCAACGATATATTCCATGACGCAAGCGAACTACGGCATGTACCGCTTTGCACAGAAGAGCGGCTACTCGCTTTTCGGCGGAATGGGTACTGCGGGCAATTCGCTTTTTGGAACGCAGTCCTCCCGCGCTTCCAAGGGGCTTTCCTCGCTCTTAAACTCGCAAGGCTTCGGCTCGAACGCCTACGCCCTGATGAACCTCAAGGAGAACACGCGCGCCGTGCTGAAGTCTTACCACGAAGCCTCCGACGGCTTCTACAAGACATTCGATACAGCGATGAACTCTCTTTCCAAGACGTCTGCGGCACTCAAGAACACGAACTTCAACGTCACGGGCGCGACTGAGGCGGACACGAAGAAGAATACGGAAGACGCGCTCAAGAACGTCAAAGACTTCGTCTCGGATTACAACGACACGATCAAGATGTTCGGCGACTACTCCGACGTCTCAAGTCGTGCTTCGGGCATGGAAAAGCTCTTCGGCGACGCTTCATACAAGGCGGACACCCTGCGCCAAGTCGGCATCACGGTGAACTCGTCGTCGGGCACACTCTCCGTCAATGACGCGGCGCTGACGAAGGCGCTCAAGGAAGAGCCGAACCGCGTCGAGAACATCCTTGGCAAGAACGGCCTTGCGGGTGCAACAGAAAAGAAGGTCGACTTCGCCAAGACGCAGCGTGACAAGATCTTCCCGTCGGCGCAGCAGATGCTCGGCCCCAACTACCAGCGCGCGCTCGCCTATACATCGGCAGGCTCCTTGACGAGCATGAATTCCTATGCCAATGTGGGTACACTGCTGTCAATGTTCTTCTGAATTGCCTCGAAGGCTTCTATTAAACGAACACACTTTCAATCTATCGTGCAAGGTGAAACGTTTCGCTTTTTCTCCCGATTCCTGTGATAACGTCCTCAGAGTATAGCGCTGTACATATTCAAACGCAGATTCCAAGGAGTCCGCCTTACACCTCAAAAGGCTCGCAAGAAAGAACCATCCTTCTTCCTTGCGAGCCTTTTGCTTTTCCATTCAACGTGATACAGGCAATGCTAGCAAGGTTTTTAAAAAATTTTCCATACCAACAGGTATCCATGTTCGTTGAATTCCATAATAGACACATTCCACCGAGATGGTCTTTTTACCACTCGGCTTTGCATGCTCCAAGCGATCGATCACCTCAGCCACAAACATCCCCAAAACCTCCTGTTTGGTCGCTCCCGGAGGAATCCGCTTGCGTGCCTCCAGAAGTTCTTTGCGTGGAAACGGGTCAATCGTTTCGACAGTAATCTCCACTTGTGCCCTATCCCGTTCCTGACGGAGGGTTCTCGTCTGAATATCGACACGCCCCATGGCTTTCAGCGTTGCCTCGCTGAGCATTTGCGCCTGTCCATCCGACAATCCTCCGCCAAATCCTCGCTTGTACCTCTCCGAGAAAGACTTCGCCGTAATTCCATGAAGATTCACTTCCTCCGTCCCCATGAGATTTCCCCAGCTCGCTTTTTTCACACCCTCCCAATCTTGGCGAAGCCATGCGCTGGAAAGCATTTTTATGCTTTCCGCCGGATCGCTCTCTATGATGCTGCCAGTCGCAAAATTAAAAAGATCCATGAGGAATTCACCCGGATTTTCCGGCACCCATACGCCCTTTTCGCTGTCGTATACGCAATTCGCTCGAAAATGCCTCATTTCACTCGGTTCGAGTTCTCTCAGAGCTTTTTCATAACGCTTGATGAAACCCTCCCTTGTTTTTCTCTCTTCAAATCGATTGTCGCCGCTTTTTATAACATCTCCAACGACCTCTCTTGCATCTATTTTCCTGCAATCAATCGCCTTAAAAGAAATTTCTACCGTCGCCCTGCCGTCCTTCTTCGACAAAATCTGTCCCTGGGGTTCGCACTTCCCTGCAGCCTCGCAGAAAGCCTCATATATGGGATGAATTAAATCTTCCGTGAACGATGTAACACCAATGGCCGCAAATGACTTTGTAAAATCCTCTAGTTTTTTACGCCGCAGCATCTCCCTATCGTAGCCAAATTTCTTCATCCCTGCCGCATCCTCATGCAAAAGAGCCCGCGACAGCTCTTCCATATCCCTTGCCGCATCGTCCTGTGGCGCAAAGCCTGTCAACATGAGCAGGGCAAAAAGAAGTGTCAAGCTCGCAGCAAGACGATATACAGATTTTTTCATATGGTGTATCCTCCCACTTGCAAAAGAAAAGCCGGAAGGCGTTGCGTTCTTTCCGACTTTTCTTTCATGTAAGGCATAAGTTTATGCAGTTTTTATTTCATCAGCTCTCCTCCCGCCGTTTCGAGAATCTTATCTGACGTGCCCACCATATCGTTCGGCAGCCATACGCCCTTGGAGCTGTCATAGGTGCATTCCACCTGGATCGTCTTCGTACCCTTCGGCTGGAGGCCTTCGATCGCCTTGGCGAAGTTCTTCATAAATGCGTCCATGGCCGCATCCAGTGAAGCATCCGGTGCGATGCCCGCCTGCGTCTCTTCCGCAATCTTATTCATATCCATCGAGCTTGCGTCGAGCGTATCAATCGTCAATTCGACCTTCGCCTTGTCATCCTTCTTTTCCAGCGTCTTTGCCTTCACATTGCATTTTTTCAATGCATTGAGGCACGCCTCGCCAACCTGCTGCGCCTGATCGTTCGTGAAAAGCCCTCCCGACGAAGCGGTGAAGGCCGTAACGAAGGATTTCATAAAGGCGCTACGGACTTCTCCTTCCTTAATGCCGAACTTCTCCATGCCGGCCTTATCTTCCTGGAGGAGCGCCTTGCCAAGAGCTTCCATGCTGACTTCCGGCTCTTCCTTCTGTCCACAGCCTGCGATGAGAAGGGTGACGAGGAGGATGCCGAGGAGGGCGGTGAAGGACTTCCAAACGGATTTTTTCATATCTTGCGTTCTCCTTTCGTTGACCAAAAACATAGCGGGGAAAAGCCTTGCCTTCCCCCGCCGCAAAACAAACCTTACTTCATTTCCACGAGGGGTTTGCCCGTCATTTCGGGCGGGATTTCGAGTCCTGCGAGCGTCAGGAGCGTCGGAGCGATGTCGCATAGTGCGCCGTCATGTGCTTTCTTCACGCGGTCGGACACGCATATAAACGGCACGGGATTCGTCGTATGCGCCGTGAAAGGCTGCCCCGTCGCGTGGTCGACCATGCGGTCAGCGTTGCCGTGATCGGCGATGATGCAAACTTCGCCGCCCATCTTCTGCGCCGCCTCGACGAAGCGGCCGACGCAGGCATCGACCGTCTCAACCGCCTTGACGGCGGCTTCCATGACGCCCGTATGACCGACCATGTCGCCGTTCGCGTAGTTCAGAATGATGAAGTCGTACTTTCCAGACTCAATGGCAGCGACGACCTTGTCCGTGACTTCGAGTGCGCTCATCTCAGGCTGCAGATCGTACGTCGCGACCTTCGGCGAGGGAACGAGGATGCGATCCTCGCCCTTGTACGGCTCTTCGACGCCGCCGTTGAAGAAGAACGTGACGTGCGCGTACTTCTCCGTCTCGGCGATACGAAGCTGTGTCAAGCCCTTCTGCTCGATGATCGAGCCGAGCGTGTTCTTGATGGTCTCGGGCGGATAGGCGATTTCAACGTTCATGCCTTCCTCGTACTGCGTCATGGTCGTGAACGCGAGATCAAGCCCTTCAACGCGCGGGAAGCCGTCAAACTTCGTATCGGTGAAGGCATGCGTGAGTTCTCTCGCGCGGTCGGGGCGGAAATTGAAGAATATGACGCCGTCGCCCTTCTTCATGCCCGCATAGCCGTCGATGACGGCAGGGATGACGAACTCGTCCGTCACCTTCTCCGCATACGAGGCCTCAATAGCTTCCTTCGCCGTCGCTTTCTTCACGCCGTCTCCCTTGGCGATGGCGTCATACGCCTTCTCGACGCGCTCCCAGCGCTTGTCGCGATCCATGGCGTAGTAACGTCCCGCGATCGTCGCGATCTCGCCGACGCCGATCTCGCGGCATTTCTCTTCGAGTTCGGCAAGATAGCCCGCCGCGCTCGTCGGAGGCACGTCACGGCCGTCGAGGAAGGCATGCACATAGACCTTCTCGATACCGTTCCGCTTCGCCATTTCAAGAAGCCCATAGAGGTGCTTTTCGTGGCTGTGCACGCCGCCTGGCGAAACGAGACCGAGGAGGTGCAGTGCGCCGCCCGACTTCTTCGCACCCGCGATGGCATGGAGCAGCGCCTTGTTCTCGAAGAACGTACCGTCGGCGATCGCCTTCGTGATGCGCGTGAGCTCCTGGTAGATGATGCGTCCTGCGCCGATGTTCGTATGCCCGACCTCGGAGTTGCCCATCTGCCCGTCGGGCAGGCCGACGTACTCGCCCGATGCCTGCAGCTGGGCGTGCGGATATTTCGCCGTGAGGCCGTCCAAGACGGGCGTCTTTCCGACGGCGATGGCGTTCGTCGGGTCTTTCGGGTCGCCGATTCCCCAGCCGTCCATGATGATGAGCGCGACCGGTGCATGTTTCAAAGTTGCCATAGATCTACCCCTTTCCTATGGAGTATGTTACAAATATTGCAGGAAGCCGCCCATAGAGGCTGCTCCCCAAAAGGAGCGGCATCGCATGTGCAGTGCCGCTCAAAAGTTTTCCTTCTCGTCAGAACTTCCTTGCGTCAGAATTTCCTCACGTCAGAATTTCCTCACGTCAGAATTTCACGATCTCGCTGAAATCTTTCGCCTTGAGCGATGCGCCGCCGACGAGAGCGCCGTCGACGTTCGGCTTCTCCATGAGTCCTGCGATCGTTGCGGGCTTAACGCTGCCACCGTACTGGATGCGGATGGCGTCTGCCGCCGCCTGGTTGAACACCTCGGCGACCGTCGCGCGAATGGCGGCGCAGACTTCCTCCGCCTGCTCAAAGGTCGCCGTCTTGCCCGTGCCGATCGCCCAGATCGGCTCGTAGGCGATGACGAGATGAGCGACCTCATCGGCAGAGAAGCCGTCGAGTGCCGCCTTGATCTGCTTCGTCACGAAGTCGATGTAGGTGTTCGCCTCGCGGATTTCAAGCGGTTCGCCGCAGCAGATGATCGGCGTGATGCCCGCCGCATAGGCAGCCTTGGCGCGCTTGTTGACACCCTCGTCCGTCTCGCCGAAGTACTCGCGGCGTTCGGAGTGGCCGAGCACGCAGTAGTCGACGCCGATCTCCTTGAGCATATCCGTCGAAATCTCGCCCGTATAGGCGCCGCTCTTCTCCCAATGTACGTTCTGTGCGCCGATGTGGATGTTCGAGCCTTTGACGGCTTCTGCCACAGCGGCGAGAGCTGTCGCCGTCGGGCAAGCGACGACGTCGACGTCCTTTGCATCCTTCACGAGCGGCATAAGCTCCTTGACGAGCGCTACGCCCTCGGCGATCGTATTGTTCATCTTCCAGTTGCCTGCAATGATGGGCCTTCTTGCCATAAAATCTTCCTCCTCGTATGGAACATCGGGAGCACGTCAAAACGGCACGCGCTCCCGCAAAGCTTCTATCTTCCTCCTGCTTCTTTTGCGGCGAGCACGAGCATCCGGCTTTGCGGACGCTGTGCGCCATCTCGCAGAAGCTTTTACTTCTCGGCAATCGCCGCGATGCCCGGCAGAACCTTGCCCTCCAGGAACTCCAGCGTCGCACCGCCGCCCGTCGAGATGTGCGAAATCTTGTCCGAAAGCCCCGTCTTCTTCAGCGCCGCGATGGAATCGCCGCCGCCAACGATGCTCGTCGCGCCCGCCTCCGTCGCATCGGCAACGGCTTTCGCGACTGCGAGCGTGCCCTTGGCGAACTCGTCGCACTCGAATACGCCCATCGGACCGTTCCAAATGATCGTCTTCGCGCCCTTCAGCGCTTCGACATACGCCTCCGACGTCTTCGGGCCGCTGTCGAGCGCCTGCCAACCGTTCTCCACCTTGTCGACCGCAACGACCTTCGTCTTGCCTTCGGAAGCGAACTTCGCCTCGTCAGCGAGCGGGAACATGTTCGCGACGGCGACATCGAGCGGCAGGATGACCTTGACGCCCTTCGCCTTCGCCTTTTCGAGAAGCTCCTTCGCGAGATCCATCTTGTCCGGCTCGCACAGTGAATCGCCGATCGGCAGCCCCTTGGCCGCATCGAACGTGTGCGCCATGCCGCCGCCGATGATGATCGTGTCGACCTTCTCGATCATGTTGCTGATGACGCCGATCTTATCCGAGACCTTTGCGCCGCCGATGATAGCGACGAAAGGATGCGCGGGTGCTTCGAGCGTCTTGCCGATGTAGTTGATCTCCTTCTCCATGAGGAACCCTGCGACCGTTTCAAGATCAGAAGCGATGCCGACATTCGAGGCATGAGCGCGGTGCGCGACGCCGAAGGCATCGTCAACGGCGATGTCCGCAAGCGAGGCAAGCTGCTTGGCGAAAGCCGGATCGTTCTTCTTCTCTTCCTTGTGATAGCGCAGGTTTTCGAGGAGCAGAACCTCACCAGGCTTCAAGTCCGCAGCTGCCTTCTCGGCCTCAGGCCCTACGCAGTCGGACGCCCACTTCACATCCTTCTTCAGGAGTTCCGAAAGGTGCTTGACGAGATGCTTCGTCGAGAACTTCTCCTCCTTCGCCTCCGTCGGGCGGCCGATGTGGCACGCGAGAATCAGCGCAGCGCCACCGTCAAGAAGATAATTGAGCGTCGGCAGCGTGCGCACCATGCGCGTGTCATTCGTGATATTCATCTTGTCGTCGAACGGCACATTGTAATCGACGCGCACGAAGACCTTCTTGCCCTTGACGTCGATGTCCTTGATCGTCTTCTTGTTCATAAAAATCCTCCCATAAAAAGAACAGAGGCCCGGCCCAAACGCGGCCGGACCTCATGGATCTTGACTCAGCTGATTTTTTCAGAAAGGCGCGCTAGCTTCGCCTCTCCCGTATTTCGCCGACCGCTCTCGCTCTCAGAAAGCGCTGAATTTATCCGTGCTTCCCTTACTTCAGTTCAGCAAAGTACTTGATCGTGCGAACCATCTGGCTCGTGTAGCTGTTCTCGTTGTCGTACCACGAAACAACCTGCACCTGCGTGTTGCCGTCACCGATGGGGCTGACCATCGTCTGCGTCGCATCGAAGAGCGAGCCGTAGCGCATGCCGATGATGTCGCTCGATACGATCTCGTCCTCGTTGTAGCCGTAGGACTCCGTCGCTTCCTTCTTCATCTGCGCGTTGATCTGTTCGACCGTGACCTCACCCTTGACGACAGCGAAGAGGAGCGTCGTCGAACCCGTAGGAGTCGGGACGCGCTGCGCAGCGCCGATGAGCTTGCCCTTGAGCTCGGGAATGACGAGGCCGATCGCCTTCGCCGCGCCCGTCGAGTTCGGCACAATGTTGACGGCAGCGGCACGGCTGCGGCGCAGATCGCCCTTGCGCTGCGGGCCGTCCAAAGTCATCTGATCGCCCGTATAGGCATGAATCGTCGCCATGATGCCGCTCTGGATCGGCGCGAGGTCATTGAGCCCCTTCGCCATCGGAGCGAGGCAGTTCGTCGTGCAAGAAGCCGCCGAGATGATCTTGTCCTCAGGCTTCAGAATCTTGTGGTTGACGTTGAAGACGATCGTCGGCAGATCGTTACCGGCAGGCGCCGAGATGACGACCTTCTTCGCGCCGGCGGCCAGATGCGCCGAAGCCTTTTCCTTCGAGGTATAGAAGCCCGTGCATTCGAGCACGACGTCGACGTCATGCTTGCCCCAAGGAATCTTCGAGGCGTCAGCTTCCTTGTAGATATTGATCTTCTTGCCGTTGACCGTGATGGAATCCTCGCCGGCTTCCACCTTGTCCGCGTATTCGTACTTGCCCTGCGTCGAATCATACTTCAAGAGGTGCGCGAGCATCTTGGGGTTCGTGAGATCGTTGATAGCTACGACTTCATAGCCCTCTGCATCAAACATCTGACGAAACGCGAGGCGGCCGATACGTCCGAAACCATTGATCGCTACTTTTACTGCCATTTGTAAAATACCCCCTAGTCCTTCCCCCGGCTTTGCCCGGCGGCGATACAGACGAAGCACAAAAAGCCCGTGCGCCGTCTGCGAAACCTTCCGGCAAGGGCAAAAGCCCCCGCCAATTCTTCTTTAATATTACACTAAAACGGGAGCGATTGTCAATGATATTCTAGGTTAGGAAATATTCTGAGAAGACATTGAAGACAAAAGAAATATTTGTTATAATATGGGGAGAATATCCTAGGAAGGTTCCATGTGAATCATCAGCATGACCCGGCAGGGAAGCAGGGAGGAAAGAACGATGAGCATCTCTTCAATTTCAGTCAACCCCTACGGCTCGGCAACGTTCGAGAAGATCAACTTGAACCTCGCCGAAGTGGGTCGCCAGAAGGCCGCCCAAGGATGGCACGAGGCAAAGGAAGTCTACAAGTCTTCGCCCTTCGGCAACGATACGAAGCTCGGCACCTCAAAGTTCCAGCAGTCAAACAAGGAAGCAGAGCAGCTTGCCAATCGCTCGATCGCGAAATCTGCACGCGCGGCGAAGGAAATCTACATGTCCTCGCCCTTCGGCAATGATACGAAGATCGGCACGTCGAAGTTCCAGCAGTCGAATGAAGAGGCAATCGCCCTCGCCGGCCGCTCGATCGCCAGCTCCGCCCGCGCCGCCAAGGCGTACTACATGGGCTCGGTCCTCGGCAACGACACGAAGCTTGGCACGTCGAAGTTCCAGCAGTCGAACGAGGAAGCGGCGCGGCTCGCCGACCGCTCGATTGCAAAGTCGGCACGCGAAGCAAAGGCCGTCTACATGGCCTCGCCCTTCGGTAACGATACGAAGGTCGGCTCATCGAAGTTCCAGCAGGCAAACGAAGAGGCGTTCGCCCTCGCCCAGCAGTCGGCATCGCGCGCCTCACGCGCAGCGAACGCCGTTTCCAAATCCTCGCCCTTCGGCAACGACACGAAGGTCGGTTCGTCCGCTTTCCAGCAGGCGAACAAGCGCATTGTCGAGACGGCAGCACACCATACGCCGTCCGTGCTGCAGCAGGCAAAAGCCGCCTACATACGCCAGATGCAGAATGCCGCCGAAGCCGCGAAGAACCCCACGCGCAACACGAAGGTCGATGTCGGCGCATAAGCAATGCGCCAATATATACCGAAGCAGCAAGAGAGCCTGCCGCATGACGAACATGCGGCAGGCTCTCTCTCATTCGCCCAGCAACAACGCCCCCTTCCTCAGTCGTCAATCTCGCGGTAGAGCACCGCGCCCGACTGCGCGTCGAGGATCAGTTCATACTTCACATTATTTGCATAGCACTTCACGCGATAAACGGGCTGGAACAAACAGTTAGTCATGGAAACTTGGAGGTCTGTTGCAGTTGTTGCGGTCAAGCGTTTTGAACATGAATGTCCAATAAAATTATGCCGAATACCTCGCTTAGAATGATTTGAGGTCTTCGTCATAGAAATGCGATCACAAATGATGCCCTCGCATATACATCTCCTGTGCAAGCTCCAAAAGCTCGATCTTACCGTTGCTCGATTCTTCGAAACTTTCCGTGTCCCTATAAATCGAGAGGCGCTCTTTTATAGCCGTTTCCCCTGATTTTATGACTGCCAGATCAGACGCATCCGCCAGGGTTTCAATATATGCTCGATAAAATTCCTGCGGATGATGCGCCTTGTAATACGCCAGACGATAGTTCGACATGACATGATCCACGACATGAGCGCGAGGGAACATATATCCCATTTTTTGACAAGATTGAATATACCAAAGGGGAACACCATTTTCCTGCAGAATTTTTATCGTTTTGGGAAGGATGCCATTCCCCTTTCGCACGGATTCCATGATTTGAAAAGCACGCAGCGGGTCGATTCCCTTTCGGATCAGGTACATCATGACATCATCACGAGTTGCAGCGACTTCGTTCAACGTGCATACGCCTCGGCGTATCAGGTTCTGTGCATTTCCTTCCCATGCTCCGGTTCCATGAGAAAAAGCGGAAATTTTGACCAGTTCACTAAAGAATCTCGGCTGCAATTCCTGCAGCATTTGACGAACCTTGGGAGAGCGAAATTCGGGAATGCCAACGGTGTCGGCTTTCCGGAATAAAGATATGGTGGAAGGGTCATCGAAGGAAATATTCGAAAGGCTGCAGCCTGTGCCGCGCTCTAATTCTTCGAGGACAGAGAGTACAAAATAAGGCAATAGATTGAGTTTAAGGAACTGATCGGTGAGATTGTGGTAGGAAAAATGGGAGATTCGATATGTATGACCTTCTTGATCTTTCATATCCTGCAGAGGAGTAAAGCAGTCGGGTTCTTCATCCTCGGGGATAATGATAAAAGCTGAATCGTTGATTCCCGTAGTTTTTTTCGTGCCAACACATTTCTCAGCCACTTCCTGCACGGATATTTTCACGAGAATACGCTCCGTTGTATCAATATAATTTTGTACATATGTCGCGGCTTCATCATAGGATATCGTTTCGATTGTTCCGGCTTGATATACTCGGACATGATCACATACTTTTTCTATATTTTCGGCTGCAATGGAACGATACGAATCTGGATAATTCATGACGATATCAGGCTGTCTGCTCCCGTCAAAGCCCACAAGAGCGGCATAGGGAATATCGTGACCATCGCCCATGAGTGTTTCTCCGCATTTGGGACAAATTTTAGCCTGCAAATCAAAACCGGAAGCCACGGAGCCATCTGTGATAAATTCGCTGTATTGACATTTTGCGCAACGCCAATGCGGAGGGAGCGGATTGACTTCCGTTATCCCAATCAGATGCGCTGCCAAAGAAGCCCCGATCGAGCCGTTCGTGCAGGTGATGTGACCATCTTCATGAGCTTTTTGCACAAGTTTTTGCTGCAACAAATACAGCGACGAATATCCATGTTCAAAGATGACTGCAATTTCCTGCTCCAATCGTTCCTGCACAATTCGCGGCAGATTTTTGCCATATAATTCCTTTGCCTTATCGTAAGACATGGATTTGATGATATCATGGGCATGGGGAATTTGGGGAAGACATTTTTCATACGACGGCTCTATTTCATCCATCAAATCCGCTATGCGGTTCGGACCTGCAGTCACAGCCTGCGTATGAACATTGATTTCAACCCTTTTGACATCGGCTGTATCGCACCTCATGCCATCGCCAGAAAGCACCATCCACACACCCCTTCTATAAAAATTTCTATTGCACGCAAATTCGACACATAGTTCCAATTCAAGCGAAGAACTTTGACGGCTCACACAGTTTTCGACGCAACGCCTGCATGATGCATTTCATACACAGAAAACATCAGTATCTCATTCGCTTCACATAGCTCGACCTGCCACAAGATATCAACCTCTCCTCGGAAGCAGTCGGCGACGGATTCCACCTTTTTCGCAATATCACAGAGACTAAGCTCTTCTCCTGTCCCTCGGAAGATGATCTGCACACCCCGCACTGTTTGATTCGCGGCAGGCATTTCTTCCCAAAGCAGATGTTCTAGAGAGATACACCGAAGATCTCCTTTCGTCGACGCAAGCATCGGGAGAATATCCCGCCTGTCTACACCGACCAGTTGGATATTCATCGGCGTCCATAGACCTGATGCGATTATGCAAGCCTTTGCCGCTGCCTCATCTGCAAAGCACATAAGAATCGGTCTGATGCAGCCGCCATCGTCCTCCTGCCGTGCAGTCAGCCGTTCTGCACATGCGACAAAGTCTTCCGCAGAAGCTGTACGATAGATGCAGAGTATATCCTGCTGCCGCAATATCTCGAACGGGATCGTCATCGCCTGCGCATCCGAAATCAGCATGGTATGGGGCAACGATACCTCTTCCGTCGAGATGGACGCAGCATCCTCCTGCTCTGATTCGGAGGAAAATTGACGCACCGGCATACCGCAAAGCGGCTCACACTTTTCCATGTGAGAATAATATCGCGCCAGCGCAGAAAAGATGCGCTCATCCTCGCAGGCAAGGATAACACCACTGTCCTGCAGAATATTTTCTGTATATGGCACCATATTCTTTCCCTTTCCTCTATTCTTCGTTCGTCGCTTGCTGCGAATACGCTATGTCAGACTGCTTCGACAGTTCATCAAAAATATGGAAAATGTGGACTATGTCATCATTTGAAATGCTCATCAATGGTAAATCTACATAATAACAACCCTGCAAGCCAGCATAGTCTTTCGGGTTGTTTATATCTCTTTGATGTAACGTCATAGGAATTTCATCCACGACGATACCGCAAGTATCCCTTTCCGCATCAGCATTTTTATCAAACGCATCTGCTAAATTTTCCCTCGTGAGATTTTTTGAAATAGCGTTTGGAGAAATATACCTCAAGACTCTGAAAATCGGATCCGATGGATGTTTTTCATTTGTGTTCGTCAAAAAGATATTCACTGCATACAACGAAGTGTCCCCGCTGCCTGTATTTGCTTCTTTGCTAAACGTCAGCCAAATATCATCCACAATACCGGCACGCTTCTCTTCATACCCCTTTATAAACACATATCCGTATTCCTCGGATTTAGATTTTATGGCTTCGCGCAATTTCTCTACATTTTTGTACGTCATAAAGACCACATACGCAGCATTCTTATAATTCGTCGTATAATCCTTATAGTTTTTATCATTCAGCATAACGTGTACATCCTTTTCTATTAATTGTCCCAGTTTATCGGCAATACCATTTGTCATAGACAAAAAGGTATCGAAGTCCTTTCTTGTCAATAATCTTACCAAATCGCGTATCATCAATTTCTGCCCAAAGGTATATTTGCTTCCCTTCCCCCCGTTCAAAATATCCTTCATCGATTGCAATATGTCTTCCCAACTCGCAAAAACGAAATGGACTCCTTGCTTGCTTATATCCTTCTTATATTTACGATAAATCGATATGCATGATTCGTGCTTCGCAATGAACAGCAGGATTTTCTTTTTATCTTTGGGCAAATCGCACAAAATGTTTGCTTCGCGAATGAGCTGATCGTCTGAGGACAGTCCGCTCTGAAACTTTACCTCAATGCCAATATAGCAATTGTCAAATTCCAACAAAACATCCAATTCCCCACGATCGTGTTTCGGCCAGAATTTGATATGCTCCTCATCTTTGATATTTGTGCAATTCACGTTTTCTATGAGCTGAATTGCAGCCTGTGATTCAGCCTGCTGCTTCTCCGATTTGCGTAATGCCCCGCATAGTATGGGCTGCAATCCATCACAAAAATCCATGTACCTCAATGTACCGAAAAAATCTCCGGTCAGCTTATCCTCCAAACTGTCGGATAGGTTCGAGCCGGATCGGCTGATTTTTCCATAAAATTCCTCGACCATGAGTACCTCCTTACGAAACCGTTGACACTCCCGCCATAATTCGTGTTATTCCATCTCACCTGACAGATACTTCTTTCCCATATACCTTACAGCCTTGCAAACCTCATCCCGCAGGCTTTTCGGCTCTAAGATCTCCGCATATTCTCCATACTGCAACGCCCAATATTTCATCGCCTTTTCGTTGCAGGCAACGGAAACGATGAGTTCATCCGCCTCCTCCTGCACAATGCGGAAATCCTTGCCGAACCAGTCGATCAGCTGGCTCATCATTTGATCCCAGACTCGCATCTTCACTTGCACACTCGGCCCGCTGAACATATAGATGTGCTCTGCCATGTGCTTGGGCAAACTGTAGCCTTGGGCAAAGTCTTCCACCTGATTCTTCGGCTTGGCCTTATCCTCAAGCATGTTCACCTTCGTCATGCAATCCAAGCGATAATGAGAAATATTGCTGTATTTATCATAATTGCCAAGCAAATAATATCTGCCTTGATTTGCCACCATCTGATATGGACTTACAATGTATGGTTTTTCCCGCTTGGGGTGCAGCTTGAAGTCCTTGCCATAGCTGTTATAAATGAAGCTGACTTTCCTCCCCTGCTCGATGGCATCGTTCAGCACATCCAAATTCAGCAGAACTTGCTTGTTGTCCGAGTGTATGAGTTTCGGCAGATGAGAAACATGCTTCACTTTGGCATGAAAGTATTTGTTTCCAAGCCCTACCAGCTTCTCAATCAGCCGTTCGGCTTGTGCGCCGGAAAGCGTGCGGGAGAAGAGGACGCTGTCGATCAGCATCCTCAGTTCCGCATCCTCAAACTGGCGCGACATAAGGCAGACGCCGCCTTGCAGAGAAATCTCATACCCCATATCCTTAAGGAGCATAAGATTGTTCTTGATCGTCTGCCGAGTGCATCGAATACCATAGTTTGTTTCCAGCAAATCCACGATTTTCTTTTGCGTCAAGCGGTGGTCGCTGTCCGTATGCTGCTCCAAAAGTTCCAGGAGCCGCATGTTCAGAAACTTCTTGTCCTGCAATCCATAGGGATACATACGCTCACATCCTCACATCTAGCTCACATCCAAATGTAGACACTTTCGATGCGATATATGCCGATTCCTGCTTTTTGTCGGGCAAGGTTTTCTGCTAGTCGAGGAGAAGTCCGTCCAATTCGGCAAGCTTGGCATGGATGTCAAAACCGCATTCGCCCTCCTTGTAAAGCACGGTGGAAGATTCCGACCATCCGCCTCCCATCTGCTTGCCTCGGACATACAATGCACGCGCCTTCTGCACATCAAACGCTTGGGGCGGGAGATGACCTTCCTGCACTACCATTCCGTCCATGAGCACGGGATACCCCGTGATGTCGAACATGGGGCTGGCACTCTTATCCGGCTCATCATCGTACATATACAGTTCAAATGCCCCCTCATAACTCCGCTTGTCTACCTCGGAGTGCGCCTCATTTCGCACGAAATATCGGGGAATCGTGCGGATGCCATAGCCTTCGATGGAGTCAAGCCTTATCCGATCGTCTCCAAACTGGATAAATGAATGTTCCTTTCTGTTCATGGTGCTTTCTCCTTTCATCAAGATAGGAAACCAAAGAGCATCGCCTTATATATCTCGCATTTCCGCTCTTGCTGATTACAGTATATCATATCCGATGTTAAAAATTTTTACCTTTCTTTCCATTATCATGCAGAGAAAACGCGCACCGTCGTCATCGCGCGCAGCCGCATCCCGTTCCACGCGCGTGCGCCAAAGGAAGAAGATCCGCTGCACGATGTATGGGAAATCCTCGCCTACATCTTCCTCGCGGGCATCTCGCACGATCTCGCGACGCCCCTGACTGCCATCAAGGGCTATGCAAGCGGCATCCTCGACGGTATCGCTTTCAGCAAGGACAAGCTCTTCTACCGCATCTGGGGCATGAACGCCCTCGGCGACACGGCGACCGTCATGGTTCACATCAACCGCATCCGCGAAAAGATCGAGCCGAACCCCACTACGCCCATTTACATCGAAACCGTCTGGGGCGTCGGCTACCGATTTCGAGATGACGCCGGGCATAAAGGTTGATACCTTGGCACATCTCCTTGTCCACGTTCTGTCAGCAGGAAAAATCCTAAAAATCTGGCAAAGCCCTCCGAATCATGCTATGATAAGGCTAAAGGGGGACATCTCATGACGTCATCGACAATCTTCAATCCCGAGGATCTGCTGCTCGGCTATGCGAATCCCACCTACGATCAACACGCCAAGCGCCTACTTGCCCAAAAGGATGTCGTAGCCCGAATTCTCAAGGGTGTCATTCCTGAATTCCATGAAATCGACTTAACGACCATCGCCAAACAATGCATCGAAGGCGAACCCGAAATTGGCACCATCCCAGTCGACATGGACAAGACGAACGCCTCAAGGCAAATACCGAAAGAAATCCGCGGCAACAATACGGAAAGCGCCAGTCCCACAGAAGGCTGGATTCGCTTCGACATCCTGTTCCATGCAAAAGTTCCCCAAACAGGCGCGAGAATCACTTTGATTGTCAACATCGAGGCTCAAAAGACACAATCGCACAATCGTCTTGGCTATGCGCTGCTGCGCCGAGCCGTATACTATGCCTGTCGCTTGATTTCTTCCCAGAAGGAAACGGAATTTGCCAAATCAAACTATAACGACATCAAAAAAGTCTATTCCGTTTGGATCTGCATGGACTCCCCAGATAGCAAAAGTGCCATCAATTTCTATGATATGCACGAGCGTCACCTGTTGCGTCACACAAAAGCAGAAAAAAGCGATTACGACCTGTTAAGCATCATCATGATCTATCTCGGCACAGACGATTCCAGCAACAAGCTCGTCCGCTTCCTCAAGCTCCTGTTTCGTGACACGGAAAAGTCGGCTGCGGAAAAGAAGAAACTTTTGGAAGAAGAATTCAACCTTGATATTTCCTCCGATATGGAAAAGGAGATGAACACCATGTGCAATTTGAGCGAAGGCATCTTCGAGCGCGGTATTGAGCAAGGCATCTCGCAGGGCATCTCGCAGGGCATCTCGCAAGGCATCTCACAAGGACGTGCGCAGGGCATCCTCCAGGGTGAATCCGGCATGATACTTTCCATGCTGAAGAAGGGTTACGATCTCGCGAGCATCGCCGATATATCCCAGTGGTCCATCAGCAAGATTGAGCAGCTGGCAAAAGCGCATCACTTGCTGTGAAGGAGCTTCGGACTCCACGATTTTGCCTCCTCGAAACACAAAGAAGGAGCTGCCGCACCGTCGCGGCAGCTCCTTCTTTGTGTTTGATTCCTATCTTAGGGAACCACTGATAAATTCAGCCACCCATCTTCACGCATCTGCACTGTCCTCTCATCGTCGACAAATCCTCGACGTAGCACCGCTACGCCTGCGGTTTGTCTCCTCGATAGATACAGTGCATCTGCGCAAATCTGGGCGACTTCATTTTATCAGCGTTTCCTTAGAACGCGGGGACGATCGCGCCCTTGTACTTCTCGTCGATGAATTTTTTGACTTCCTCGGATCTCAGCGCCTTCATCAGCGCCTGGATCTCGGGACGCTTCTCGTCGCCCGTGCGCACCGCGACGATGTTGACGTAGGGCGAGGTGCTGTCTTCCATGAAGAGCGCGTCCTTCGTCGGAACGAGGTTCGCCTGCATCGCATAGTTCGTGTTGATGACGGCGGCATCGACGTCATCGAGCGTGCGCGGCACCTGCGCGGCTTCGACTTCCTGGAACTTGAGGTTCTTCTTGTTCTCCGTGATGTCATGCACCGTCGGGTTCGTGCCCGAGCCTTCCCTGAGCTTCAAAAGGCCGGCCTTTTCAAGGAGCAGGAGCGAGCGGCCGCCGTTCGTCGGATCGTTCGGGATGGCGACGGACGCACCGTCAGAGAGCTCGTCGAGCTTCTTGATCTTGCGCGAGTAGACGCCCATCGGCTCGATGTGGACGCCGCCGGCGTTCGCGAGCTTCATTTCCTTGTGCTCGGAAATGAAGTTGTCGAGGTACGGCAGATGCTGGAAGAAGTTCGCGTCAAGCTCTTTGTCGTTCAACGCGACATTCGGCTGCACATAGTCGGTGAACTCGACGATTTCCAGCTTGTATCCTTCCTTTTCCAAGAGCGGCTTGATCGTCTCAAGGATCTCAGCGTGCGGCACAGGCGTCGCGCCGACCTTGATGGTCTTGGATGCACTTTGTTCGCCGCAGCCTGCCAGGGCAAAAACGGAGAGCGTGAGCGCCGCGAGGATGACGAATAGTTTCTTCATGATTTTTCCTCCTTGTGAATGGGATTCTTCGGTGAAAGCCGACGAGGCAGCGCCTTCGCCCACTTTCATGAAAGTTACTTTTTATTCAAGCCGTTCGCCAGGCGGTTGCCCAGGAACTGGACGATTTGCACGAGGACGATGAGTATGACGACGGTCGCGATCATGATGTCGGGGCGAAAGCGCTGGTAACCGTAGCGGATCGCGAGATCGCCGAGACCGCCGCCGCCGATCGCGCCCGCCATCGCCGACTCGCCGACGAGGGCGATGACGACGGTCGTGAGCTGAGCGACGATGCTCGGCATGGACTCAGGCAAAAGCACGCGCCGCACGATCTGATAGGGCGTAGCGCCCATCGAAAGCGCAGCTTCGACGAGTCCTGCGGGCACTTCCCGAAGCGATGTCTCGACCTGCCGTCCGATGAAGGGGATCGAGGCGAGGACGAGCGGCACCATCGCCGCCGTCGTGCCGATGGACGTGCCGACGATGAAGCGCGTGAACGGGATGATCGCGACCATCAGGATGATGAACGGGATCGAGCGAAGCGCGTTGACGACAGCGCCGATGGCACGGTTCAAAGGCATACATTCGAGGATCTGCCCCTTTGCCGTCGTTGCGAGCAGCACGCCGAGCGGGATGCCGATGAGGCTCGCGACGATCATCGAGACGACGACCATGTAGACCGTCTCGCCGAG
Organism: Selenomonas sp. CM52; assembly: GCF_000292955.1. Taxonomy (NCBI): domain Bacteria; kingdom Bacillati; phylum Bacillota; class Negativicutes; order Selenomonadales; family Selenomonadaceae; genus Selenomonas; species Selenomonas sp. CM52. The sequence continues at coordinate 55,229 of NZ_ALNM01000033.1, read as the reverse complement.
CGCCTTCGTAAGGAGCGGCAGCATATCAGCGGACATAGCCGATCACCTCCTTCGTGAGATCGCGCGTATCGAGGTAAGCGAGCGCACGGTCAATCTCCGCCTGCTCGCCCTTGATGCCGACGATCATGCGTCCGTAGGGCACGCTCTTGATCTGATCGAGCGTGCCATAGAGGATGGACACCTCGATGGAAAAGCGCCGGATGACGTCGGCGATGACGGGATCGTCAGCGCGTTCGCCGAGGAACGTCAGGCGAAGGAGCAGCTCGCCGCCCTCGACAGGCTCGGGCAAAAGCTCCTTCTTGCGGTAGTTGATCGGCAAATCGTTCGACAGGAGCGTGCTGACGAACTCGCGCGTGATTCTTTCTTTCGGCTTCGTGAAGATGTCGAGCACGGAGCCTTTTTCGGCGATGACGCCGCCCTCGATGACGGCAACCTTGTCGCATATATCCTTGATGACCTGCATTTCATGCGTGATGATGACGACGGTCAGACCGAGCTTCTTGTTGATATCTGCGATGAGATGCAGGATCGACTTCGTCGTCTGCGGGTCGAGCGCACTCGTCGCCTCGTCCGACAAGAGCACCTTCGGATCGGACGCGAGCGCCCGCGCGATGCCGACGCGCTGCTTCTGCCCGCCCGAGAGCTGCGCCGGGTACTGCTGCGCCTTGTCGGCGAGTCCGACGAGCGCGAGGAGCGGCTCGACCTTCGTGCGGATCTGCGCCTCGTCCGTGCCGGAAAGGCGCAGGGGGAAGGCGACGTTGTCGTAGACGGTCGCCGAAGACAGCAGGTTGAAGTGCTGGAAGATCATGCCGATGCCCTTGCGCTCCTCGCGAAGCTCGGCCTCACTGAGCGCGGTCAGATCCTTGCCGTCGACGATGACCTTGCCCTCGGTCGGCCGCTCCAGCATGTTGATGCAGCGGATCAAGGTCGACTTGCCCGCGCCCGAAAGGCCGATGATGCCATAGATCTCGCCGCGCTCGATTTCGAGGTCGACGCCCTTTAGCGCCGTGACTTCGCCCGCCGCGCTCTCATAGCTTTTCTTGATGGCAGCAAGCCTTATCATGCTCATAAAATCACATCCTTGTGACTGCTGCTTTCGCAACAGTAAAATTCATACCAAATTTATATGATTTGCATGTTATCACAGTACAGGCGGCTTGTCAAGAACATTTCTGACGACTGCAAAAAATCGCCTGCATCTTTGCCCGCCGCATACACTCTATTCTACGCGATTCGTCTTCTTTTGTATAGTCAAAAAACGCGTGCAGCATCGAAATGCTGCACGCAGAAGCACATCTCCGTCAGTCGCGCGAAAAGCCGCCGCTTGCCTCCCCTGCCGCTCTTTCCAGCGCTCCAAGCTCGCCTTCCTCGGTCAGCACATAGATCATGTCGCCCGCCTTGAGCATGAGGCTGCCCTGCGGCAGAAGCTCGATCGTGCCGCGCCGCACATTCATGACGTGACCGTGCGCTCCCCAGTCGATCGCCGAGACGCATCGCCCCTCCATCGCGCTTCCCGCTGCGACGCAAAGCTCCGCCATGACGCGGCGGCGCGAGCCTCTCGCTCCCTGCCCGCGCGAACGCTCGTAAAGCTCGTCGTAGATGGGGCGGCCACCCGTGAGATCGTTGACGAGCGCAGCGCAGGCGGCGACGCAGACGACGGCGAGCAGGTGCTCGAAAGAGCCGGTGATCTCCATGATGAGGAGGCTCGCCGTCAGCGGCGCCTTGATGCTTCCCGCGAAGAAGCCTGCCATGCCGAGGACGACGAAGGTCGGGCAGAGCGCCGCGGGCAGAGCGCCGAGCGCAACTGCCGCCGCAGAGAAGAGCGCACCCGAAAGCGCACCGAGGACGAGGACGGGCAGAAAGATGCCGCCCGGCACGCCCGAGCCGTAGCAGAAGACCGTGAAGAGGAACTTGCCGAGGAAGATGACGAGGATCGCGCCGAAGACGAGCGGCTCCTGCACCATGCGATTGACGAGAAAGTTGCCGCCCGAAAGGATCTCAGGCAGCAAGAAGCCGAGAACGCCCGCCGCGAGGAACGGAATCGCCGTGCGAAAGCCGAGAGAAGGCACGAAGCGCCCCCAGGTGTCGAGCGCGAGGCAGAGCACGCGGTTGAAGAGCCTGCCGAGCGCACCCGAGAATACGCCGAGCAAGAAGAGCAGCAGATACGCGCCGCCGAGCGGCACGGCGGGCACGGAGCCGACGGCGAACATCGGGCCGACGCCGAAGATCTCCTGCGTCACGAAGCCTGCGGCGATGGCAGAGCCGAGGACGCCCATGAGCATCTGCGGCGAGAAGTTCTTCGCCAGCTCCTCGAAGGAAAAGACGAGGCTCGCCAAAGGCGCGTTGAAGATGGCGGCGAAGCCTGCGCCAGCACCCGCCGTCAGAAGGAATCGCTCCTCGGCACGCGAACGCCCGGCCGCGCGGCTGACGCCTGCGCCCACGCAGGCGCCGATCTCCACGCTCGGGCCGCCGCGCCCGAGCGACAGTCCCGCGCCGATGCCGAGCACGACGCTGGCGAACTTGCCGAAGAGCACGCGCGCCCAGCGCAGATGACTGTCGCCGCGCAGGACGCCCTTGAGGTCGGGGATGCCGCCGCCGCCGACCATGGAATCGAGCTGCATGAGATACCGGACGACGACGGAAAGCGCAAGGAGCGCGAGAAAATACCCCGCCGTCCAGAGCGGCGAAGCATCGCGCAGGAAGTCATAGAGCACGGGACGCAAATGATCGGCGCTTTCCAAGAGCCAGTGATAGAGCGCGATGACAGCGCCCACGAGGACGCCGATCAGAAGCCCGTCGGCGAAGAGGCGCAGGCGAAAGAGCTCGGGCTGTTTCACATAGAGAAGCGCACGCTCGATATTTTTCGACATCGTATCTTTCCCTCCCAAACGAAAAGCCGCGCAGCCTCAAAGGATGCGCGGCTCTTGACGCTTGCTCAAAACGGCTCGCTTATGGGCGTCACGCCAAGCCAAAGGCGAACACCGTCCGCGCCTGCCACTTCTTGCCCGAGCGCAAAATCGGCTGCGGGAAGTTTGCATGATGCACGGCGTCGGGGAAGACCTGCGCTTCGAGCGTGAAGCCTGCGCGCGGAGCGAATGCCGCGCCCGCCTTGCCCGCGAGCACGCCATCGAGATGGTTGCCCGAGTAGAACTGCACGCCGGGCTGCGTCGTGTAAGCGTGCATGTGGATGCCAGTCTTTTCAGCATAAACGTGGGCGAGCTTATGGAGCGTCTTGTAGTCGATGGGGCATGCGGCATCCTCGCCGAACCCCAGTTCCCTCGCCTCTTCTTCAGCGGGCGTTTGATCGAGCACGAAGTTGTGGTCGTAGCCGCCCGCCCAGCGCATCTGGCTGAACGGCGCGTCGATGCGTGCGCCGATCTCCTTCATCTCGCGGAAGTCGAGCGGCGTCCCTTCGACGAGCAGGATGCGCCCATCGGGAATCAGCTCGTTGTCCGTCGGCGTGTACTTCTCGGCGAAGATGCGGATCTTATGGTCGAGCACCGAGCCGGAGCTGAAGCCTTCTAGATTGAAATACGTATGATGCGACGGATTGCAGATCGTGTCACCATCTGCCTCCGCTTCATAGGAAATAACGAACGCGTTCTTCTCGGAGAGCGCATACGTCACGGCGAGCTTCAAGTCGCCCGGGTAGCCGCCCTCGCCCGCAGGACTCAGGTAGCGAAGCACAAGCGCCCCGTCCTTTTCTTCCGCCGCCCAGACCTTCTTGTCGTAGCCGCCCAAGGAGCCGCCGTGCAGATGATTCCTGCCCTCGTTGCACTCCAAGACGTACTTCTCGTCGTCGATCGGCAAATCGCCGAAAGCGATGCGCCCCACGGAGCGCCCGACGATCGCGCCGAAATACTTGTCGTCCGCCTCATAGCTTTTGAGATCATCGTAGCCGAGCGCCACGTCGATGCTCTTGCCCTCTCTGTCGGGCACGATGAGCGACTGCACGCGCGCGCCGTAATCCATGATGCGAATCCTCATACCGCCGCTGTTCTCCAACGTATAAAGCGTGATGAGCCTGCCATTCTTCAGCTCGCCGAACGCTTCCTTCGTGATCTTCGCCATCTGCTATCACCTCCCTGCTTCTTTCTCTATGAGTGCCGTAAAATCCTCCCTCGCCATAGGTTTTGCAAAATAATATCCTTGAATCTTGTCGCAATCGATGCTCGACAAGAAATCGATCTGCGCCTTTGTCTCCACGCCCTCGACGACGACGCTCATCTTGAGATCGTGCGCCATCTCGACGACGCGCCGCAAGATGGTGGGCGCGCGCTCAGAATCTTCGAGATTTTGCACAAATCCCATGTCGATCTTCAGAATATCGACCGTCACGTTCTTGAGCATGTTGAGCGAACTGTAGCCGCTGCCGAAATCGTCCATGAGGATCGTGAGGCCGATGTCGTGCAGCCGTTTCAGGACGCTTAAAAGCTGCACCGGATTGTCCGTATAGGCGGACTCCGTAATTTCCAAGCGCAGGAGCGAAGGATCGAGCCCGTACTTCTGCAGAAGGCCGACGACCGTATCGCAGAAATCGTTGTCGTAGAAGTTCAGCCGTGAGACGTTGACGGAGACCGGCACGACGGGAAGTCCCGCGCGGATGCGCTCGGCGAGCATACGACAGACCTCCTCCCACGCGAAGCGGTCGAGCCGCACGACGAAGCCGTTTCGCTCGAAGAGCGGCACGAAGCGCACGGGCGGAATGACGCCCGCCGTCGGATGACGCCAGCGCACGAGCGCCTCGGCACTGACGGCGCGTCCTGCCTTGATGCTGTAAATCGGCTGGTAGTACACGCAGAACTGCCCCGAAGAAAGCGCCTGCTCCATTTCGCGGAGCAGCATTTGCTCTTCGAGCAGCGTCTCGCGCATCTTCTCATCGTAGTAGGCATAGCGCTTCTTGTAGAGACCCTTGACCGTATTGAGCGCCATGTGAGCGCGGTCACACATCTGATTGACGGGCACCAGGACGTCATCGACCGGATAGATTCCCGCATAAAAGAGAATGTTGTTCTTGATGCCGAGGGAGAAGATCGCACTGTCTATGCCTTCGAGCAGGATGTCGATGTCAAGCATATCCTCGGGCATGCAGATGGCGAAATGGTCAGCCTCCATGTGAGCTGCGACGCCGATGCCCTCAGTGATCGTCTTGAAATACGTGCCCGCCGTCTTCAAGATCAGATTTCCCGTTTCGATATGGAAAAGGTCGTTGATGATCTTGAAACAGTTGATGTCAAAATACAAGATATTGTAGCGCACGCTGCGGTTCTGCTGCAAAAGCGCGACCGTCTTCTCGTAAAACGCCTCGCGGTTGTAGACACCTGTCAAGGCATCGATCTCGATGTGGTGGCGCATCTCCAGAATCTGCCGCTCGCGCGCCGCCTGTTCAAGTTTGCGCCACTCGTTCTCCATGCGCGCCATGACATTTTTCACGCGGCATCGCACGATTGTCGGATTGTACGGCTTCGTGATGAAATCCGCCGCCCCCATCTCCATCGCGCGCACCTCGACGGTACGTTCATTGCGCGCCGTCGTGACGATGACGGGAATTGCCGACAGACGCTCGTCGCGCTTCAAGCGAGCGAGCAGGTCGAAGCTGTCCGGTCCCGGCATCACGAGGTCGAGCAGAATGATGTCGACGGTCTTTTCCGCGAGCAGCGCCATCATCTCATTGCCGTCCGCCGCCTCCAGAAGATCGTATTCCGCTTTGAAAAATTGCGCGAGAATGGCACGATGCATCTCCACATCGTCCACGATCAGCATCACAGGTTTCTTTTCCATGAGACTACCTTTCCTGTCACAAAGAGCCGCTGATTCCTCAACGTTTCCATAGGAATCATTTCTCCTATATTCTATCACAAAGCGAGCATAAGTAAAAGGTCTTATTTTCTATTTCGATAGTGCAAAAGACAGGGACAAAAAGAGGGGCAGGTCATTCAGCCTGCCCCCTCTTTCATGGCGAAAAGACAACCGTGACCGTCTCGCCCGGATCGATGACGCTGTAGGCGGGCGCACTCTGGTAGCTTGCCCTGCCCGAGCCTTCAGCTTCGAGCGTCACACCGATCTCGGCGAGCTTTTCCGCCGCCTCGCGGATCGTCAGGCCGTCGAGGTCGGGCATGACGACCTTGCCGCTCGGCACGACATCGGGCAGGCGCGGCTTCTTCTTCGGCGGCGCCTGCGCTTCTTTCTGCGCACGCTTCTCGTCCATCTCGACGAAGGGATCGCTCGACGGTTCGATGTGCATGTAGCGAAAAATCTGCGAAAAGATCGCGCCCGCGACGGGTGCCGCGATCTGTCCGCCGTAGAAGTTGCCGCCTGACGGATCGTCGAGAATGACGAGCACGACGACCTTCGGATCATCGACGGGCGCAAAGCCGCAGAACGACGCGATGTAATGGCCGTCCATGTAGCCCGCACCGTTCGGACGAATCTTCTGCGCCGTACCCGTCTTGCCGCCGATGCGGTAACCCTTGACCTGCGCCTTCTGTCCGCCGCCCGCCGCGACGACCTGCTCAAGAAGCCCGACGAGCGTCTTCGTCGTCGCCGACTGCAGCGCGCGCCGCACCTCGTCGCGCTTCGTCTGCAGGTAGGTCGAGCCGTCGGCGTTGCGGATCTCCTTGACGATATGCGGCTTCAGAAGGACGCCGTCGTTGGCGATCGCCGTCATCGCCGTCACGAGCTGCAACGGCGTCACGGCGATGCTCTGTCCGATCGCCATCGTCGCCATATCCGAATCGCGCATGTTCTCCGGCTCGAAGAGGATGCCGCCCTCCTCCGCCGGAAGCTCCACGCCCGTCGGCTCGCCGAAGCCGAAGAGCTTCGCGTACTTTGTAAGCCTTTCGGCGCCGAGATCGAGTCCGACGAGTGCGAATCCCGTATTGAGTGAGTTCTTGACGACATCCGTGAACGTCACCGTGCCGAAGCTCTCGCCGTTCCAGTTCTGTATGCGCCTGCCCGAGACCATGACGTAGCCTGGGTCGACAAAGATCTGGTTCGGCGTGACAATCTTCTCTTCGAGCGCCGCGCCCGCCACGACGGACTTGAAGGTAGAACCCGGCTCATAGATCGAGGAGACGGCGAGGTTCTTCCACGTCTCGCTCGAATACTTGCCGAACTCGTTCGGATTGTACGAAGGCCGCATGGCGAGCGCGAGAATATTGCCCGTCTTGGGATCCATGACGATCGCTGTCGCATGCTGCGGCGCGTTCTCCGCCATCGCGCGATCAAGCTCCTGCTCCACGATGAACTGGATGTTGCTGTCGATCGTCAGTGTCACCGTCTTGCAACGATCGCCCGTATACGTGTCCGGCATAAAGAGCGAGCTTAAAATCGGGCGGCTCTTCATGTCCGTCAGGATGAAGTTTTCCTCCTCGACGCCCTTGATCAAGCCGTCGAACTGCTGCTCAATGCCGTCGAGTCCCTTGTCGTCCGTGCCGACGAAGCCCAGGACGTTCGCCGCGAGCACGTCGTTCGGATAGTAGCGCTTCGCCTCCTCGCGAAACCCTAGGCAGTCGCCGTACGATTTTTCGCGGATGAGCGCCTTCACAGCATCCGACATGTACGGCTCCATGCGGCGCTTGACCCAGACGAAGCCGCCACCCTGATCGATGTCTTCCAAGATGTCTGCCTCGCTGAGGCCCACGATCGGCGCGAGGTCGGCGGCAAGCTGCGCCGCGTCCCCGACATGGCTCGGGTCGACGAAGAGCGACTTCGTCATCGAGGAAACAGCAAGCTCCCTGCCGTTCGCATCGAGGATCGCGCCGCGCGGCGACTGCGCCACGCGCTCCTCCCCCGACTGCATGCGCACGCGCTCCGACATCTCCGAGCCCTTGACGATCTGCACCCAGCCGTAGCGGCAGAGCGTCAAAAAGAACAGGGCGAGCACGAACAGCACCACGATCTGCACGTTGTCGCGCACGCGCCGCCTGCGCTTTTCCGCGCGCTCCGCCTTATTTTTCACGTTCAAGCTGAAAACCCCTTGTCGTTTTTATTTTCTATTATAGCATACGGGATAAGGTTTTAGGACATATACGGAGAAGAAAGACTCTTTTTATATACCTGTTTGACATGTATATGAAAAACAGCTATACTGTTCGTATGATAAAGAATTTTGCCAGTAAGGAAACAGAAAAAATATATCATCAGCGCTTTTCTGCCAAGCTCCCGCAAAGCATTCAGAAAATTGCCCTTCGCAAATTGATCATGCTCGATAACGCATCCTGTCTGGAAGATCTGCGTGTTCCTCCCGCCAATCGTTTGGAGCAGCTTATCGGCGATCGACAGGGACAATACAGCATTCGTATCAATCAACAATATCGTATCTGCTTCCGCTTGGAAGGCAAAGACTCTATATCTGATGTCGAAATCGTAGATTACCATACCTGAACGGAGGAATAGAAATGAGTCTTATCGATACGCCAAAAATCAGTGAGATTCTTACTGAAGAGTTTATGGAGCCGTTGGGGATTTCCGCCTATCGCCTTGCCAAGGATATACATGTTCCCGTTTCACGGATTCAAGAAATTCTCAAAGACAAGCGAGCGATCTCTGTGGATACATCATTGCGTCTCAGTAAATATTTCGGCGTTTCCGAACGCTACTTCCTTGATTTGCAAAACGACATCGCTGTACGGGAAACAAAAGCCCGTCTGCAAAACGAACTTGAAACCATCCCTCGCCGACTCGCATGATGCCGCAAAAAGGGATGCACCTGTATCAGAATCGATACAGGTGCATCCCTTTCCTTATGCGCTTCCTCGAATCACCAATGATACTTCTCGCCGCGGTTGATCTTGAACACGCGATAAATCTGCTCGTAGAGCAAGAGCCGCACCATCTGATGCGTGAAGGTCATCGGCGAAAATGAAATTCTAAGATCGGCGCGATCTCGCACCGCTGGTGACAAGCCGAACGCGCCGCCGATGAGAAACGTGAGGTCGCTCTGCCCTTGAAGCGCGAGCGAGGCAAGCTCTTTTGCAAGCGCTTCCGACGAAAGGAGCTTCCCCTTGACATCGAGCACGATGAGGAAGCTCCTCTCCGGCACGAGACGCAAGAGACGCTCGCCCTCTTTTGCGAGCGTCTGCTGCCTTTGTGCTTCGGACGGATTCTCCGCCATGTACTCTTCTCGCGTTTCCAGAAGCTCCACAGAAGCGAACGGGGCGAGGCGCTTCTCATACTCAGCGACGCCTTCCCTCAGGTACTTCTCCTTGAGCTTTCCCACAGCGACGATGCGGATCTTCATCGATTCGACTGCGGCATTTCCTTGAGCGTCACCGTCACCGTTTCCTTCTTGCCGTCCCTCTCGATGACGAGTTTGACCTGATCGCCAACCTTGTGTTCTGCAACAGCCGCGCGGAGATCGGCGACGGTGTTCGTCTCCTTGTCGTCGATCTTCAGGATCAGATCACCGCGCATGACGCCCGCCTGATTTGCAGGGCCGCCGAGTTCGAGATGCTCAACGTAGACGCCCTTGTCCGCATTCAGCGTGTAGCCGGCGCGTGCCGCCGTCTCCTTGTCAAAGATGCCGACGCCGAGGTAGGGGCGCACGACGTAGCCGTTCGAGAGAAGCTGATCGATGATCTCCTGCACCGTGTTGATGGGGATGGAAAAGCCGATGCCCTCGACGCCGTTCGCCGAAATCTTCGCGCTGTTGATGCCGACGACCTCTCCGTCCGCATTGACGAGCGCACCGCCCGAGTTGCCGGGGCTGATCGCCGCATCCGTCTGGATGAGCTTTAAGCGGCGCTCACTGATGTCGAGCGTGCGGTTCAGAGCGCTTATGACGCCCGCCGTCACTGTCCCTTGGAACTCAAGCCCCATCGGATTGCCGATGGCGATAGCCGGTTCGCCGACGACGAGATCATCGGAATTGCCGAACTTCGCCGTAGGCAGCCCCGTGGCCTCGATTTTCACAACGGCGATGTCCGTAAGCTCGTCCGCTCCCACAAGCTTCCCCTTGAAGCTGCGCCCGTCCGGAAGCGAGACAGTGATCTCCTTCGCACCCTGGATCACATGGTTGTTCGTCACGATGTAGCCGTCGCTCTTGAAGATGACGCCCGAGCCGACGCCCTCCGTCTCGACCGGCATATTGAACCAGTCGCGCACGACCGTCTTGTTCGTGATGCCGACGACAGCAGGGCCTACCGCGCGTGCCGCACGAACCGCCGGCGTGTTGCGCGCATCCGACAAAGGCTTCTGGCTCGCCGCCTGCTCTACGGCAATGCCGCCCGCAACGGAATTTTCCTTCTCCTTCGCCGTGCTGTCCGAGCAGCCCGCAAAGAGCACGGCGCCGACGACGAAGACGCCAATCGCGCCCGAAAGAAGCTTCTTCTTCCTATTCCAAAAACAAGTCATGCAAAACCCTCCTCCAATTTCGGGGCGCGAGCGAAACCTTGCGCCAACATCGCCCACTCTTCGGGAAGAATGGAACGCTTCCGCACTTCCCTGAAAATGAATCACAATCTACACGCACAAACGTCCACTTCGTGGACATTGTGCGCCGTCCTTAGTAAAGTCATTATAGCACGCTTTGCATCTTTCGCAAGCGATGCGAACATGTTTCAGCAAACTGTAACGTAGACGACGGAACATTTCTATGATTCAACACCTACATTACAGTTTGCTTTCCTGCACCCTGCCGAGGCAAAAACACGCTGCAATGCAAAAGCCGATGCACGAACGACTCCCATGCATCGGCTCTTCTCTTTTCTGCTTCGGCTCAGAGCGCAGCGCCCGCCGCCTTCTTCTGCTGTGCATCCTGCGCAGCTGCCGCGGCATCCTTCGGCGCAGCAGCCTTAGCCGCATCCGCCTTCGGTGCATCGTCCTTCTTCACGAGCTTGTCGAAGCGCCCCATGATCTCGTCGTATGTCTTGCCCGTGATCTCCGGCATATCCTTCTTGCCCGTCATCTGCTTGAAGTCGATTCCCGCCTGCTTGAAGCCATCCTGCACCGCAGAGCGCAGGGCTTCAAGCTTCTTCGGATCGTCGCCTGCGATCGACGTCGCCATGCTCATGATGCGGTCAGCCACTGCCTTGACCGACCAGTCACCGCCGTCGGCAACCGCCTTCGCCGCTTCCTCCGGCGTCGTCGCGACATCGGGCAGAGCAAACTGCGCCGTCAGCACCTTGCGCCCGTCGAAATTCAAGAAACCCACGCCATCCTTCTGCCATGCCTGAAGCTGTGCATTCTGCTCCGTCATGGTCTTGATGAGGATATTGTAGCTGTTGTCGATATCATCCTGCAGAGCCTTGACCTCGTCTGCCGTCAAGCCCTTCGTCTTGCCGCCCTTCGCCGGCTCGTCCGTCTCGGCGGCTTTTGCGTCCGCCGCCTTCTTTTTCGCAGCGTCAGAAATCTTCACGTCAAAAGCAGCGCCCGCATCCTGCGCCGTCTTCGCCGCATCTGCCGCTCCGCCTTTCGCCGCCTGTGCCGTCTGCACGCGCTCCGCCTGCGGCAACTTCGCCGCACTCTGATTCATGGCATACGCCATCTTGCTCATCGCTGTTACATCCATGTTCATTCCTCCTTGCATATCTCCAAAATGCCCCATCCTATGGGCATCTCTTCATGTATCGTCATTTTGACGGAAAAAATAAGCATCGCACAGCGGTTGTGCGACATCTTCTCTTTCAATATAGCAAACAGCATGGACAATCTTTGTCCATGCCGTAAAAGTTCCTATGCAATTCTTATCCCTTGCGCACCTCCAGCACCTGCACCTCCTCGCCCTGCGTTCTCAGCCACATCTCGATGCCCTTGCCGTAGCTCTCCGCCGACAGCGTGTAGACGCCCGCCTCCTCCTTGAGGACGCGAAGCGTCGGCAGACGGTCGCGAATCGCCTCAAGCGAGCAGCCGCTGTAAGTAAACGTGATGCGCCGCAGCTCGCCCGCATACATGAACTGGATGCGCTTTCGGAACTCGCCTTCCTGGAACCGCTCGCGATACGGCACCGAAAAGCGCTCCTTCTTCACGCTGATCTTCTCCATGCGGTCAACACGGAAAACAATCGGATAATCCGCCAAATCATCCGCATAGTAAGCGATCAGGTAAAAGTAAAACTCCGAAAAAAGAATCGCCGCAGGTTTTACCACGCGTTCATGGCACATGCCGTCGAGCCGCGTATAGCAAAACTCCGTAATGCGCTGCTCACGTATGGCGGCGGCAAGCTTCCAGAGCGTCGGCACCACGTTCTTCCCATGCTGCAGCTCCGTGTAGTAATGCACCTCCTGCGAAATCAGCTTTTCCACGACCTCGCGTTTCTCCCGCGACACCTGCGACAAAAGCTTCCCCAAAAGCCGCTGCATCACCTTTTGGGGAAACGGCCGGCTCTCCAAAAGAATCTTGCAGACAGCAAACACTTCCTCCGGCTGCAGCCCCTCGGCGCTCTCGCGGGAAATGCGATAGCCGCCCGACGCCTTGTCGTAGACGATTTCAAGATACGACTGCTCCCCCGCAAGATACTCGCGCAGCCCCTCGATATCGCGCTGCACCGTCTTCTCGCTCACGCGATACTGATCGGCAAGCTCCCGCTTCGTCAGCACCTCTCCCTGCTGCAGCCGCTTGTAGAGATCGAGCAAGCGATAACTGCGATTGTCGGGGCGCTCCTCATCCATTTTTCTGCCTCCTTCTATAATCTTCAAAGCAACGTTCATTTCCCTAGGGAAACGCAGCAATCCGCCAATACCCCTCACCCGAGAAGACGCACCACATTCCCCTGCAGGATTTCCTCCAGGCGCTCAACCTGAGCCGATTCCTTCTCGCCCGTCTTGCACCACATGGCAAAATGCTCGCAGTTCTGCGTCAGCAAGTCGTATTCTCCCTGCCCGATGCAGCTGCGTGCGCGTTCGACCGTTTCCTGCGGCGAATAAAAATTCCGCTCCTCTTCTTCCTGCTCAATATCAAAGAGAAAAGACACCGCATCGCTGATGATTTCCGCACCAATGTCGGCAGGGCTGCGCCTGGAAAACGGATTGAGCGAGGCGCAGAAAAGATCCCTGAGCTTGTCCAGCACATCAGGATCCTCAAACGCAAAGACGCAGTACTCCGAATCCCCGTCAAGGAACTCCTTCAGCGACGTTTCCGCCACCCTGCCGCTGCAACAATCAAACACATCGCCATCCTCCTGCTTGACATAGTTATCGAACAACACCGTTGTCACACGCGTCTCGCCCTCAAGCTCCGCCTACTCCTTCAGCATGGAGTTGAATCTGCCGATCGTATCCTTCTCGAGCCCCGCCATCGCCCCGCTCTGATCAACGATAAACACCAGTTCCGTCAATCCCTTCTTCATAAAAAAATCCTCCTTCGTCTCTATACCATTTACGTGGGCGTTCGCCCGTTATGATTACAGTATAGGGATGAAGGAGGACAGATAGTGTCTACCCGCTAGAAAAATCACCTATTTGCCCTGCCTTATTTTTCAAACTTCAGTAAAGGTGATACGCCCATCTGAATCACATACATCACTGTATGTAGATTCCATATTGGAAGATGCAGGAACAGCCTCCGAAGTATCCGCATCTTTCGGGAACGCTTCCTTGAACTCATCTTCGCTGGGGTTTCGTTTCTTTTTCTGTACCCACTGATAACCTTTATATGCAACGTAAACTTCCCATGGCAATACAAATTTAAGTGCATTCACATAAATCATCTCCTATCATTATTAAATACATATGAAAAACAGCCATATATACAAGAAGTGACAAACGCCTTATCCTTCCTGTTCTCCAAAACAATCCGACAATTCTTGAATGAATCGATACAGTGTCCCCATATCCAAGAATTTATTACGATACGTCGATTTGTAGGACAGCTCTCCAAAAGTAATCTCATGAAGAACTATCCCATCGTCACCATTCTTTCCGCACGTCAATTTTACTTCATGATATTTTGTACATTTGGTGCGTTTACCATCAATAAGAATCCCTGCACCGGTAAAGAAAAGAGCTTTTTCTCCATTATCAATAATCATGTAGGTATGGCGTGCTACCAGTGGTTCTACCTTCGTATGTATGTCGAGGTAGCGCCGAAACGATTCATCCCCTTTATAAAAAACAAATTTCTGACCATTAGGCTGAACGACATTCTCATTCATCTCTTTTCTCATATCGTCGATCAGTTTCTTTTCTGCCCTTCTCCTCTTCTGAGCCAGTACCGCACTGTCACCGAATAACTCAGGTGCAAACAACTCATGTTCCCTCCGAAGAACTGCGCCAACAGCACTCCCTGGATCAACTGCGATTTCTGGAAGTTCAAGCTCCTGGTCTTTGCAGAAACGATTCAACTTTGCCTCTCTCGCCGTAATAACAGCCATATCATCTCCATCAATTCCCTTGGCGATTCTTCGATACATCTTAATCATCGCAGGCTTTACAATGGCAGAAAAATTGACCCTCTGAAGCGAAATATACGCCTCTTGGTCAAAGCCCCCATTATGCATTGCCTCCTGCGCATCATCAATAACACCACGAACCGAATCAAGATTCTCCTCGACCTGATGAACCGCTTGGTCAATCTGTGAAGACTCACGCAAACATTCATCAATATCAAGCACGGCACGGAAGAGGTCATTCAGATTATCCAGCATACCAAGATAAAGTTCTACTTGATGCATACGCTCGGTATACCGTCGCCCCTTTCCCCGTCTCTCTTCAAACAAGCGGGAAACAGTAATACAGCGCTGCACCTCTGACTGTGCCGTATCCCAAAAGAACTTCTCTGGGTATATACGTTCCTCGTCAAAAACAGATGTCAGCTTATTCCAGCGAACAGAATATTTTCGCACCAAATCAGCCAGAACACGTTGGTATTTTTTCTTTAACAGCAATCTTTGCCGATTCAAAAAATCGGCCTCTGCATCAGACTCAAATTGATCGCTCTCAGGCATCGGATAGAGATACTGCGGGTCAACGCGTTGGAGGAGAACTTCATATCCTTTACGATCGCGCATACGTACATAGAGTCCACTCAATAGCTGCCCGTTGAGAACCTTATTATAATCCTCATTCACCAAAATCCGAAGAATCTTTGCCGCCTCAGCATCTTCTCTCATCCGCAAATACGCAATTGCGCAGAGTTCGAGAACCTCATTTGAGCCGCCCGACATACGAATCGCTTCTCGAATCATATCAAGAACTTTATCACGATAGGGCTCATAATTTCCTATTCCAAGAAGAATATCCACATGTTCCAACAAACACGAAGCCGCAATCGAATCTTCTCGCAGGACACGAATATGCTCAAATTCCCGATACTTCTTGAAATGATCCATCGCCTTTTTTCTGTAATCAAGGCGAAGTTCTTCAGTAATGTCAAGATCTTTATTCTCTGCGATGTAGTTTGCGGCATTTCCAAAGAAATACCAGAACGGCGGATAGGCAGCAAATTTCTCTTTTATGGAGTCCAGACGCTCGTATTTTCTGATATCATCCGTATCCATCAATATCCTATTGTACTGATTGATTTGCCGCTCCGTCAAACGGTACTCATCTTTGAACCCATAAGTCTCAGCCAGTCTCCACGCCGTATCGAACAGTTCCCTCCGCAGGGCATTGAACTGCTCCATCGCCGCACGCTGAAGTTTCCACTCATCCTTTTCACGCTGAAGCAGATACTCGTTCTTGTTGCGTCGATAATTCATATAGCCGACACCGACCTGTGAAGCCAATGAAAACGCCATCGTATACGGGTCTGTTCCTGCGACAAACACGCCAAAGTTCGGGACTGCTGCCCAGAGCGCGTTCCGCATTTTCTCTTGGTATTCCCGCTCGATGAATTTTCGATCACCTTCCTGAATCTTAAAATAGGTGATCGTATCGAGCAGCTGTCTCAGGATGCGGAGAAGAGCCTCATCCTTCGGTATTTTCTCGAGATCAAGGTTGTTCAGTATCGTATCATATTCCTGTTCCAATATGTTGAGGTCATCGTAGGCGATAATCTGCGATATGGACACCGTACACATATTTAGTGCATAGGCGGCACGGTGTTTTTCTTCATCCGTATACACACGTTCCTGCTTGTCGTCGTGGACCGATTCTCTGTTACTCATGATAGACTCCTTCCATGAATCAGCTGCGAGCAATTATTTAAGACTCATTGTCATAATAATTGGTACATGATCCGACACTGTTTTGAAGTACGTTTCAAAATCGCCTCCGCAATATGTTGCAACCGCATCAATTCTCTTTACATCAATATGAATGCCAGAAAACCGCTCCAAGTCATAGGAGAAATGGTCATAATTATTTGCATATCCTTCGCCTACGCAAGTGGACGTATCAACATCCTGACCACCATTGTCAAAATTTCGCTTCAATGTAGTCTTTTCATTTTGAACGGTTTGTATCTTCTTGCCACCCCACCGATTTGCAGTCTCAATATCCGCCACATAAAAGCCTGATATATTCAAAGCTCTTCTAAGCTCAGCGTTGTAGTCACCCAAGACGATCGTATATGAGGGTCGCCCTTTATAGTAGATGCGATCTTCGACCTGAGGATATACTTCCTTCAAGAGGTTATCCAGTTCTTGGCGTCTCTGATCTCTGTCCGTGAAATGTGTATGCACGCACAGCAGACGTATCTCAAAATACGAACCTCCCCGCCCGACAAATCGTGCATAGTACGGCTTGCGCGTCATTAGATCACGTCTTAGACGGCATATCCGTGGATAAAACGTCCGCTTTGTGCCATCTTTCAATTTTGCAACTGGCAGACGAAACCTTTTCTTCTTCCACAGGAACGCGTATCCTTCCGAGCGGGGATCGGTTTCCGATTCCGCATGCGCCCACGCAAATCCCCATTCTTTTGTGCCTAATTCATATAGGATAGAACGTTTTAGCATGTCCTGTTCTAAAGAGAGTGCCTTTCCCTCGCTTAAAACTTCCTGCAGAGCAACGACATCAAAATCCTCTTTTCGGATGATCTCGGCGATCTTGGATAAATCTCTTGGATGTTCTTTTCCCATCGCCGTCTGTCCGAGATTTTTCAGATTAAACGATCCGATGCGATAGCTCATCCCATCACTTCCTCTCTATTCATTTAGCACCTTCACCGCACTCCCCTTGACTCCGCGGCCACATATCAATGCCGTTCCCATACACATCGGCAATAATCCGATAGACACCCCCATCCTCCGAAATAACCCTCGTCGGGGGAAGGCGGTCGAGGACGGCTTCGACGGAGGTGCCGCTATAGTCGAAGGTGACGTGGCAAAGTTCGCCCGCGTACATGAACTGGATGCGTTTGCGGAACTCGCCGTCACTGAATTTTTTTGCTGTGAACCGCACGGAAGTTCGCACCCGTCGGCTCGAATTTCACGATGCGATCGATGGGGAAGATGGTCAGGAAGTCTTTGCGCCCATCCGCCAGATAGGCGATGAGATAGAAATAATACTCGGAGAACATGATGGCGGCAAGATTCACCTCATGTGCGCACTCTGCGACGTCCTGACAGCAGTAGGAGATGCGTATGGTATGGTATGGTATGCTGTGCCGTCATGTGCCGCGAGAATTCCCAAATCGCAGAGAGGAATTTTTCCCGTGGCGCAGCGGGACATAGTAATGCTGCTCACTGCAGATCAGCTTCCTTACCTGTGCGCGATCCCCGATGCGGTCTGCTGCAGCAGCTTCTTTAGAAAGGTATCGAGCTCCTCGATATCGCGCTAAATGATCTCATCCGCCACGGCGAATTTCTGTGTCAGAGCCGCCTTGCGGATAACCTAGCCCCAACTCAGCTGCTCGTGCAGCTTCAGCAGTCGAAAGGCCTTGTTCTTCTTAAGATCAATCTCCATCATTCACGTTCTCCATACGTTGTCATCTCATCATAGCCATCGACATGGACAGATTCCGGGCGAGTAATGTTATTTTCCCTAGACAAGTATGAAAGGATTCGTCCTATAATATTATATTGCCGTTTTTAACTTCTTTCTAATTATATCATGAGGATCGCCAATAAACAACTGTTTTCTCGCATAATACAAACTATTGTATACCTTTTTAGTACACGATCGATCCCCTGCCTACGACAAACAGAGCTGCTCAGCTCGCCTTGAAATTATAGCTCGGCTTCACCGCCTCGGTCACATCCGCGGCATCCTCAATCATCCTTGCGTAGGCGACCGCCATTCCATATCGCCCGCGTATCAGCACATCGACCGTGCAATAGCCGTCCATTCGGCACACAGAGTACAGGTTCTGCACAAATTTCACCAACCCGAGCCGATAAAGACAGTTTTGCACGGCGGTTGTACCGTGCGGAGTGCACGCTACAAATCCTTCAAAATGCTCATATCACTCGCCTCCTAAATCGCGCCGGCGGCGAAGTTCTTTTCGCTGTTGATGCGGAGTATCACATCTGCCTCTTCGTCAAGCGATACCGTCAATTCTCCCATCACCCTCTGCACCTCTGGTAGGCAAGATCCCCATCCTTCCCCATGAGCATGACGAACACCTTCTGAGCCTTTTGCAATACTCCTCCACGCGAGAGCACACGCCGCACGTCTTCCATCCGTTCACAACGATAGCATCTCTTTCCCGCCTTCATTCTCCTCCACCGCCCCCTTCGGGCCTCCTGCCTTGAAGTTATAAACCGGCTTCAGAACCTCGATGACGTCGACGGAATCGCGGATCACGTCGATGATGTCAGCGAGTGACTTGTAGGCCATCGGTGCTTCATCGAGCGTGCCTTCGCCGATGCTCGTCGTGTAGACGCCCGCCATTTCCTTTTGGAATTCCTCAAGCGTGAAGCGCTCGCGTGCCGTCGTCCTTGACATGAGCCGACCTGCGCCGTGCGGGCCGGAGTAGTTCCACTCGGGATCGCCGCGGCCGACAGCGAGGATGCTGCCGTCGCGCATGTTGATCGGGATGAGGACGCGCTCGCCCTGGTGAGCGGCGATCGCACCCTTTCGAAGGATCATTTCTTCCGTGTCGATGTAGTTGTGCACCGTATGGAACGCTTCGCTCGGCGTGACGCCGATGTGCTCAAGCAGTTTCTCGGCGATCTTTTCGCGGTTCAATCTTGCGAAGCGCTGGCAGATCGCGATGTCGTGCAGGTAGTCGTCGAGGTACTTGCCGAAGAGAAAGGCAAGGTCGGGCGGCACGGTCATCTTCGTCGGACGAAAGTTCCGATGCAGTTCCTTGATCGCTTCCTGCAGCTCGGCGCGCCGCCCTTCCGCCTTGTAACGGCGGATCATCTCGTCTCGTGCCGCAAAGAGCGCCGCCTTGCCATGCGCGAGGTCGATGGCGAGCGACTGATAGATCTCGGCAACCTGCGTGCCGAGACTGCGGCTGCCCGTGTGAATGACGAGGTAGTTCGTACCATCCGCCGCATGGTCGATCTCGATGAAGTGGTTGCCGCCGCCGAGCGTGCCGAGTGCCTTGGCGATGCGCTTGACGTTCTTGAGATCGCGGTAGCAGCGAAGCTCCGTGAAGTCGAACTTCGTCTGCCGCCCCTCCCACAGCTGTCTGCCCGACGGGATGATGTGCGCCGCCTCGTCGACCTTGGCGAGGTCGAGTTCCTTCTTTCCGAGGTTTACCGTATACATGCCGCAGCCGATGTCGACGCCGACGAGGTTCGGCACGACCTTGTCCGTGACCGTCATCGTCGTGCCGATCGTGCAGCCCTTGCCCCAGTGAACATCGGGCATGATGCGGATCTTCGCACCCTCGGCGAATTCGTAGTCGCACATGCGCCGGATCTGCTCGACGGCTTCGTCTTCAATGACCTTCGCATAGGCGATCGCCGTCGCGGCCTTTCCCTTGATTTCCAATCGTTCCATCGTATTACCTCCTCCGCTTCTTGATATTTCGATATTTCGATATGCCAGCCCGACAGATTGCCCGTCGGGCTGGCAACCTTTCCCGGAAACCGTCCTTCACTTCGTACGCTTCACGCGCTTTTCCCCGCCTTCGTCACGACGCCGCGAGCGCCTGCCAAAGACACACGAGCCGCAAAACGACGGGCGAATCCCCGTCATCAGGCATGTGGGGCACGGGCTTACGACGCAGTGCACGATGCCCAGGTGATACAGGCAATCCTCGCACGGTGGAGATACGAAACGTTGCATCATCTGCAAGACATCCATCAAAGGCACCTCCCATAAGTGTGCAGTCATTCACTCTTATCCCTTTTTCTGCTCCCATTATACCAAGTCGCTTCGCTCCGAGGTCGCCTGTCATGCGACATCATCAAATTCCTTGCTTTCATTATAGTAAGAGGCATGGACAGATTTTGTCCATGCCTCAAAATATTTTTCAAGTCTTTTGCTGCGGAAATCGCACTTCGTATCACCAAATACTGTTGCTGATAAAGTGCAGCTGATTCTTTATCTTATTCACTGACTCATTGACCTCGACTCTAACCCGTTGGATGGTCACGCTTTCTCCCGGATTCAGCAACTCGATTGGCTTGGACTGCGCACTTGATATTCGCCCGCTGCCAAGGAAATCATCAAGCAGAACGATATGATTTTCCGGATTTCTTGTAGTGAAATGGAGAATATTTCTAGCTACAAGATCTCTGATCTGCTCAAGATACAGCCGTGTTTGACGATTCGGCTCATTGCGCGCTCCGGCACGCGTGGACCAGCCACAGTGTGTCAAAACGACCAATTGAATTTTCGGAGAATGCGAATCATGCGGCATAATCCTACGAAAAGGACTCGACGGATCAGATAATGTCTGCAACAGAAGTTTGAACGAATTGATGGACTGCTGATCGGTTCTGACCGGCACGATCAAAGCATCTGTAGCATGCCATGCCAGATGCGTCGCCCCCGCGAAAAACGGCGATGTATCAATAAGGCATTTATCCGTTTCGGTTTCTTCCATTTCACGCCGAATCTCTGCCCTCAGAGAAAACAGCATACGATCGAGCAGATCCTGTTGCTGCTGTCCGGCTACGCTCATCGCCTGCCCCATAGCAACAGCCATTTGTGAAGGAAAATTATACAGCGCATCTGCCGATGGAATGAAGTACACACTTCGATCTCGAAAATAAAGATTCGTAGCACCCACATATTGTGCAACACGACTGGCATTCCCCAAGCCGGGCATGAAGTATGGCAGCAGCATATCATATGCCGACACTTGCACGGATTGGTAATATGTATCATTATAAAAATAAGAAAGATTTCCCTGCGGACATGTATCGACAGCAAGCAAATTTTCTACCAAATAAGACAGATTGAATGCCAACGAGGTTTTTCCTATTCCACCGCGAAGGTTGCAGATACAATATGTAGGAAATTTTGGCAACGATAATGGCTCTGCCTTATTTTCTGCAATAGCATTTTGCCGCATCAATAGCGCATCTGTAAAACACATAAAAGTATACCACCTTCCAAATGATCTCTATATTATTATTCTTCTTCCTCATATTATATATAAATCTGCAGAACTAATCAACAAGATTCTTACCACGAAGTTTCATCATATCCTTAACGATATAAAAAAACCGCCTTCCCAACAAGGTTAGGCGGTTTCCCAAAAGCATTTTTCTTTCCTTACTTTTTCCCCCGCGCCTTTTTGCAATACTCGGCAATGGGGAGACTCCAGCCGGCAGTTACGGCGCCCGTCTTGATGAAGCTCGCGGTCATCTCGCCGAGCGAGGCGAAGTTTTCGCGCACACCGCCCGCATCGCACGCAAACTCCACGGAGTTTTCCCGACGGATGCCGAGATCGCCCGCGACGGCAACGGCATCCATGTTCGCGCCGAGGAATACGAACTCCCAGCCGTGCTTTTTCTCCTGATGCTCAATGAGCTTCTTAACCTTCTTCGCCGTGTAGCGAACGCTTGAATTTTCAAGACCGTCGGTCGTGATGACGAACATCGTGCGCACGGGACGATCCTCTTCTCGCGCATACTTGTGAATGTTGCGAATGTGCTGGATCGAGTCGCCGATGGCGTCGAGAAGCGCCGTGCAGCCGCGCGTGAAGTATTCGCGCCCCGTCAGCGGCGCGACCTTCCCAATGGGCACGCGGTCGTGAATGACCTCGACCTCGTCGTCAAAGAGCACGGTGGAAACGAGGATGTCCGTGCTTTTTTCCTGTTGGCGGCGCAGCATACCGTTGAAACCGCCGATGGTGTCCGATTCCAAGCCCGACATCGAGCCGCTGCGGTCGAGGATGAATACGAGTTCCGTCCTGCCCTGCGCTGCTTTCTTCTCTTCCGTCATGATGAGCATCTCCTTTTTTTGCTAACAATGTTTTCTCTTCTGTGAAATCATTGTAACAAGAAAAAGAGGCTGCAAGGTCGCACGGCGGGCGACATCTGCGGTGCAGGGCCTACATGCGGACGCAGAGCAAACACCAGACCAGACATTCATCTCACGGCAGCGTTTCCATGCCCAATTCGTACAAGGCGTTGTTGACCTCGTCGAGGTCGCCGATGCCCTTCTCGACGCAGAACTTCACGGCAAGATCGAGCCGGCTCGCCGAGGAGAATGCGTAGCCTGCGCTCGCCAAGAGATCCACGGCATCGTCAAGGGTGAGCTGCAGCACGATGATGAAGGCGTAGAGCGTCTTCGCCTTCGGTCGGTAGTCCTTGCGGCGCATCTTGGAAAAGAGCTTGCGGTCGACGCCCGCCTTCTGATAGACTTCGACTTCGTTCCGCCCACGCTCGCGTATCAGGCGCAGAAGCCGTTCAGAGCACGTTTCTTCCGCCTTGTTTAGCCGACTTTTCAGATTCGATAGGAAGGAGCCGAGCACCGCCCCAACTGCGGGAATCGGACGATCCTTTTTCAGCGGCTTGCCGTCAGGCGCATACCGCCTGCGCTCCTCTTCGCACGATTCCAATTCACACGGCATTTCCAGCATATGCGGCGCTTCACTCAGCGGCGCTTCATCCGGCGCCTCGCCTTCGGGGCGCCAGAAGCGATCAAGATAACGGCACAGCTCCTTGATCATGCCGCGATCGGCTGGCTTCGTGCTGATGCGATTCTCACGATCCATACGAACACTCCTCCTGCGTTGTTTGCCTATTTTCATGTTGTTTAGTTATATTTTAACATGAAGCCCTAGGAGGTCAAGCCGCAGCCGCTCGGCTCACCTCACTTCCTTCGGCAAGCGCCGAACTGTCATGACATACGCGATGGCGAGCGGTACGCATGAACCGAGCCAGGCCATGGGATTGCCTAGGCAGGCGCCGAGGAAGCCGAGGGCGTCGACGAGCACGATGCCCGCCGTCGCGCGCATGATGAGCTCCATGACGCCGGCGACGGTCGGCACGATGGACTGTCCGAGTCCCTGCAGCGTATAGCGGAAGATGAAGAGCAGCGACAAGATCCAGTACGTCAGGCCGTTGACGAGAAAATACGTCTGCCCGAGCCGGATCGCTTCCGCTTCGCCTGCGCCGACGAAAAGCTCCATCAGATACGGCCCTGCCGCGATGACGAATGCACCCGCCGCGAGGCTGAAGCCGACGGACATCCGACAGCACGCCTGCACGCCCGTGCGGATGCGGCTGAACTTGCCCGCACCGTAATTCTGCGCCGTATACGCTGCCATGGCCGCGCCGAACGACATCATCGGCATCATGGCGATCGTGTCGACCTTCTGCGCCGCCGCATACGCCGCGACGGGCACTGCCCCCAGACCATTCAGCGCGACCTGCAGGATCACGGCTCCGAAGGCGATGATCGTCGCTTGAAAGCCCATGGGCAGACCGATGGCGAGATGCATGCGCAAAAAGCTCCACGAGAGCCGCCAATCCTCGCGTCGCACATGAAGCTCAGGCACGCGCCTTGCGATGTAGACGAGAAAAATCCCCGTTGCAAGAGCCCACGAAACTACGGTTGCGAATGCCGCGCCCGGAATACCCCAGCCGAATGCGAGCAGAAAAAGCACTTCAAAGGCAATGTTGATGGCGATGCCGACCCCGATGATGACGGTTGGCATCTTGCTGTCGCCTAGGGCGCGCAGGATATTCGCCGCCATCAATGCGGCAGTGGCGAAGACCGCTCCGCCGCAGATAATCGAAAAGAATGCCGTCGCATCGTCCAGAAGTTCGGGCGGCGTGTTCATGAATTCGAGCAACGGGCGACAGCCGAAGAAGCCGACGACGCTCAAGAGGACGGCGATCGAGAAGGAGAGTACCGCGCATGCCGCCGCGCTTTTTCTGACGCCTGCGGCGTCCTTCGCGCCGTAGCGCTGCCCCGTGCAGATGGCCAGCCCCGAGGTCAGACCGATGACGAAGCCGAGCATCAGAAACATCAGGCTGCCCGTGCAGCCGACGGCAGCCAGCGCTTCGATCCCGAGGAAGCGCCCGACGAGCAGCGTGTCGATGAAGGCGTAGAGCTGCTGCATGATATTGCCCGCGATGAGAGGCAGTGTGAAGAAGAGGAGAAGCTTCGCGGGGCTTCCCTCGGTCATATCTTTTGCCATGTCATTTCCCCAGGCAGTATGTGACGACGGTGCGCAAACATTCCTGCAGCACGACGGCATTCGTATGCAGCGCGTCCGCCGAAGGCGCGAGCTTCACAACATGAAAGATCGGATGATGGCTGACCATGTAATCCGTCGGGTACGGCACGACCTCGATGCCGAGTTTCTCGTAGTTCAGGACGGAACGCTTCATGTGGAAGGCGCTCGTGACGAGGATCGGGCGCACGAGGCCGTGCTCCTTGAGGATCTTCGCCGTATAGGCCGCATTCTGCACCGTGTTCTGGCTCGCGCCCTCGACGAGGATGCGGCTCTCGGGGATGCCAAGGGAAACGAGCGTGCGCTTGGCGAGCAGCGCTTCCTTGCCGCTCTCCTGGAACACCTGCCCGCCCGATACGAGGATCGGCAGGTCGAGCTTCTGCGCGAGCCGCACGGCGGTCAGAAGGCGCGTCGACGGACTTGCCGTCAGCGCACCCTCGCCATCGACGTCGGGCGCATCGGAGAAAGCGCCGCCGCCGAGCATGATGACGACGTCTCCCTCAGGCTTCGCGGGCGGCGCGTAGGCATCTTCGAGCGCACCCATGAGCACGTCGGCGACGAGATATGTCGACAGGAGGTAGAACACTGCGGTAATGAGCACGATCGCCTTCGCCGCGAAGCGCTCGCCCCTCTTCCATGCGAAATAAGCAAGGACGAGAAAGGCGAGAAAAAAGATACCGGGCGGCAGAAAAAAACTCGCCCCGAATTTCAGAAACTGGATCATCGAACAATTTCCCTTTCCTGGAAAAGAGGATTCCGCGAAGAATCCGCGAATAAAAGCAATAAGTATAAAGAAGTAGAATAAAACAGTGAAAAGGAGCGAACCACATGGCAATTCTGCAAGAAAACATCGAAGTCCGCAAGAACGCCGCAGGCGGCAAAGGAGAGGTCAGCTTAGAGCACCTGCTCGGCAAGGAGCAGATGGGCGACAAGTGCTCGACCTTCGCACGCGTCACGATCAAGCCTGGCTCGTCGCTCGGCTACCATCAGCACAAGGGAAACAGCGAGACGTACTTCATCCTGCAGGGCAAGGGCGTCTACAACAACAACGGCACGGAGGTCGAAGTCGGTCCCGGCACGACGACCTTCTGTCCCGATGGCGAGTTTCACGGCCTGTCGAACGAAAACGGCACGGAAGATCTCGTGTTCATGGCGCTGATCATCAACAGCTGAATATACTTCCATGGAAGCGCTGATACATTCAGCCGCCCCATCTTCGCATGTCTGCGCGACTTCATTTCATCCGCGCTCTCTAAAAAAAGAACCTGCCAAGGCAGGTTCTTTTTTTTACTAGCCCTCGCACTTGCCGCAAAAGTACTCGTATGTGCGCCGAAGCCCCTCGGCGAGCGTAGTGGCAGGCTGCCAATCGAGGCCGCGACGGGCGCGGCTGTTCGAAAGCATCGACTTGTAGATGTCTCCCTCGCGCTCCGCGCCGTACTTTGGGACAATCTCGCGCCCGCAGATCTCCGCGAGGAGCGATACGAGCTCGCGAAGGCTCGTCTCCGTCTGCGTCGAGAGGTTGTAGGCGGCATTCACTTCCTCGGTACGAAGCGCCGCCAAGATGCCCTCGGCGATGTCGCCCGCATAGACGAAGTCGCGCGTCTGCTCGCCATCGCCGTAGATCGTGATGTCACGCCCCTCGGCCACCGCCTTGGCGAAGATGCTGATGACGCCGCCCTCGCCGCCGTCGCCCTGGCGCTCGCCGTAGACGTTCGCAAAACGCAGGACGACGTACTCCATGCCGTAAATCTTACGATACATCTCAAGGTACTTCTCCACCGAGAGCTTCGACAGGCCGTAGAACGACATCGGCTCCGTCGGCTGCGCTTCGCGCACGGGCAGGTCGTCCTCCTTCACGTCCCCATAGGCGGCGGCGGTCGAAGCGAAGATGACGCGCTTGACGTTCGCCCCGCGTGCCGCTTCCAAGACCTGTACCGTTCCTAGGAGGTTCTCGCGCGTATCGAGAAGCGGATTTTTGATCGACGTGTCGACCATCGTCTGCGCCGCAAGGTGGACGATGGCGTCGAAAGCTCCCGCCGCCACGACCTTCGGCAGCTCCTCATCCAAGATGTCCATCTCGACGAGCTTCGCTTCGGGCGGCAAATTCTCGGCAAGCCCCGTCGACAAATTGTCAAGCGCCGTCACGTTCTCACCCTTCGCGAGAAGATGGCGCACGAGATGCGAGCCGATGAAGCCCGCGCCGCCGGTCACCAGTATATTCAAATGCAGCACCTCCTAAACAAAATGCAGCCATGCCGCATGACTCAGCGAACCCATTATAGCCCACTCATGCGGATGCGTCAAATCAGCGTGAATCAGCTGCATATAACAAACCTTAATCATAATGACCCCTGCAAGAGAAAATCTGTAACGAATCATCCGAAATGCAATAAATCAAGCGATTCTTTTCATCGATCCTGCGGCTCCACAGACCACCCAATTCACCACGAAGCGGCTCAGGTTTGCCGATCCCCTCAAAAGGATTCCTCTCAATATCTCTCAATAAGATATTTATCCTTTTCAAGGTCTTCTTGTCCTACATCTGCCAATAGAGGTAATCCTCCCATGCCTCATCAAACCAGCGCTTCTCCATCGTCTTCAACCTCGATCAAATCATGCTTTGCGAATTTCCCTGCCTTGAAGGCGGCAATGCCGCGACGAATATGAGCCATATTGCTTTCTGAATAAAACGGATCCGGGTCAGCTGAAAGTTCAAATGGAATTTTCCTGTCGCGCACTACACGTTTTGCAAAAATCAAAAACGCCACGGATATCGGAAGACCTATTTCATCACAAACCTTGCCAAACTGCAAAGATAACGCCTCATCCATACGAATCACTACATCCTGCGCCATGAAATTCCCCTCCTTCAAGCAAAGAATATTATTCTGCAAAAATAAAATCGCCAGACGCTCGCACGGATGCGTCAAATCAGCTCGACATACCGCGCGACGGCGTCGCGCCAATCGGGCAGACGCGAAAAGCCCGCGTCATCGAGACATTTCTTCGACAGACGCGAATTCTTGGGCCGCTTCGCCTTCGTCGGATATTCCTCCGTCTTGATCGCCTTCACGCGCGTCTTCTTTCCCGCACAGCGAAGAGCCTCCGCCGCAAGTTCCGCCCACGAGCATGTGCCCTCGTTCGTCGCATGGTAGACGCCGTACTTTTGCGTCTCGATCATGTCGGCGAGCAGGCGCGCGAGGTCGCGCGTATATGTCGGCGAGCCGATCTGGTCGCCGACGACGGAAAGCTCCTCGTGCGTTTCGGCAAGGCGCAGCATCGTCTTGATGAAATTCTTGCCGTTTTCTCCAAAGACCCACGAGATGCGCACGATGAACAGCTCTTCGAGCGCTTCTCGCGCCGCCTCTTCGCCGAGAAGTTTCGACTCGCCATAGACGTTGCACGGCGCCTTCTCATCCTCCGGCTCGTAGAAGTCCTCGCCCGTGCCGGGAAATACGTAGTCGGTGCTGATGTAGAGGAACTTCGCGCCGATCTCCTTCGCGAGACGCGCGAGTTTGCCCGTCGCCGCCGCATTCACCTCGCGGCAAAGCTCCGGCTCGTCCTCGGCCTTGTCCACTGCCGTATACGCCGCGCAGTGGATGATCGCCGTCGGTCGATGCGCCTCGACGAAGCGGCGCATTGCCGCAAAATCCGTCAAGGAGAAGTCGCTCCTCGATGCGCCCTGCGCCTCGATGCCGCGCGCGAGAAGCTCGCGCATGACGTCGAAGCCCAGCTGTCCGCTCACACCCGTGACAAGCACCTTCATAGAAATCCCCTTTCCCTATAGCGAGCACGCCTGACGCGCGGCACACTCATTCCTCCTGCTCCACATCGTCCGCGAGCACGCGCAGCGTCCGAAGCGATGCGTCCGCCGCGCCCGTAACTTTGAGCCCCGCCGCCGCCATCGCCTCGATGTAGCGGCAGACCTCCGCCGTAAAGACCTCGCCCGTGCAGATCACAGGGATGCCCGGCGGATAGAAGGCGATGGTTTCCGCCGCGATGCGCCCCGCCGCCTCGCGCAGGCGGCAAGGGACAGAGCGGCGATAGAACGCCTCGCGCGGTGGGATTGCCACGGGAGGCGCGGCGGGAAGGCGCACGGTGACCTGCGCTTTTCCGCCATCGGGCACGGCGGACGCAATCGCTGCCGCAGCGGCAGTCGCCGCTTGCGCCGTCCGGCGCTGCGCCAAAGAGCGCAATGCCGCCAAGAGCCTTCCTACGCTTTCTGCCGTATCGGCATAGGTGAGGAGAAAGAGCACGTTTTGTGCATCGAAAAGCTCCGCCTCGATCTTGTGCTCATAGCGCAGGATATGCGCGGCCTCTGCGCCCGTCAGGCCGAGTCCCGTGACCGTCACCGTGAGCTTCAGCGGGTCGAGCGCGAATGCTCCTGCGCCTCCCATGCGCTCTTCGCCAAAAGAGAAGAGCCCGGGCGTCGCATTCACCTCGCGCCTAAGTTTCCGTGCGAGCCCCACGGTGCGAGCAAGATGTGCCGCGCCCACTTCTGCCATCTGCAGGCGAGCGATGTCGAGGGATGCCAGCAGCAGGTAGTTCGGGCTCGTCGATGTCAGGAGGCTCATCGCCCGCTGCACGCACTCTTTTTCGATGCGCCCCTCGCGGAGCAGCAAGAGCGACGCCTGCGTCATCGCGCCGAGGAGCTTGTGCGTGCTCTGCGCGACGAGATCGGCGCCCGCCGCGATCGCCGACTCCGGCAAATCGTCGGAGAAAGCGAGATGCGCGCCGTGCGCCTCGTCGACGAGGAGTGCCATGCCCGCCTCGTGCACGATCTCGGCGATGGCACGCACGTCGGAGGCGACGCCGTAATACGTCGGCGAAACGAGCAGCAGCGCCTTCGCCTCAGGATGCAGACGGCACGCCTCGCGCACCGCCTCCGTACTAAGCCCGTGCGCTATGCCGAGCGCCTCGTCAACGACCGGCTCGATGTAGAGGGGATGCGCGTCGGAAAGCACGAGGCCGCCGAAAACGGAGCGATGCACATTGCGCGGCACAAGCACGGCATCGCCCGGCGAGAGCGCGGCCACGAGCATCGCATGGATCGCGCCCGTCGTGCCGTTGACGGCGAAAAAGGCCGCATCCGCTCCATAAAGCGCGGCGGCGAGATCCTGCGCCTCCTCGATGCAGCCCGTCGGCTCGTGCAGATCGTCAAGCTCTTCCATCAGAGAGACCTCTTCTCGAAGGCCTGCTTCCGTCACGAGTTCGCGCAAGAGCGCATGCGCCCCCAGCCCCTGCTTATGTCCGGGCGTATGAAAGGCGAGAGCGCCCTCCTCCCGATACGCGCACATGGCGGCGGCGAGCGGCGCGCGTCTTTGTCTTTCGTCCGCCGTCACTTCTTCGCAGCCTTTTCGGGGGCAAGCACGTTCGGACGGAACGGCATGCGCAGATGGATGCACGTTCCCTTGCCGATCTCCGAGATGATGTTGAGTTCCGCGCCGATGATGGCGGCGCGCTCTCTCATGCCGAGGAGTCCGTACTGACCGTAAGCGTTCCTCGATATGGGATCGTTGACGTCGCGATCGTCGTCAAACTGCTCTTCCTCGCTCGGCACGGCATCCTCTTCTGCGTCGGGATCGAAGCCCCTGCCCTCATCCTTGACCGTGATGGCTAGCGCCGAAGCCGTGTAGAGAATACGCACCTCCGCCTTCTTGACGCCCGCATGGCGGCTGACGTTGTTCAGGGATTCCTGCACGATGCGGAAGATGCTGACCTCGGCATACTTCGCGAGCTTCTGCTCCTCGCCCTCCACGGCGATGGAAGCATCGAGCATGCCGCGCTCGCGCATCTTGCTGATCAGCTGGCGCAGCGCCGGCTCAAGGCCGAGATCGTCGAGCGACATCGGGCGCATGTCGAAGATGATCTGGCGCATGTCCGTCAGGCAGCCGCGAATGTGCTGGCGAAGCTCCTGCAGGCCGCGCTTCGCCTCCTCGGGATCGCGGTCGACCATGCGCTCGATGATCGACGCCTGAAAGATGAGGTTCGCAATGTCCTGCGCTGGGCCGTCGTGCAGCTCACGCGAAACGCGCAGGCGCTCCTCCTCCTGCGCCTTGATGATTTGCGCACCGACAAACTTGCTCTTCTGCGCCTCCTCGATCTGCCAGACGACGCCGTTGATCTGATCGCTCAGATAGCTCAAGACCGAGCCGATGCAGATCGCCAGATGCTCCGCCGTCTTCAAGATTTCCTTCAAACCGTGCAGGCGAAGCTCCAAGGCGTCGCGCTGCGCACGAAGCTGGTTCTCCTTCTCCCGCGCCACGCTCAGCTCGATCTGAATGTCCTTGACCGACTCGTAATGCTCGCGTATGCGCTCCTCCGAATAATTGCCGAAGTCGCTGCTCGTCTCGGCTAGCTTCTTCTTCTCCCGCTGCTCGATTTCCGAAAGCTCGTCTACCTTCTCGATCGTCTGGCGTGTAAGTTCCCGCAGATCCTCAAGTGTGCGCCGGCTCGACTCGACCTCGCCGCGCGCCGCCTCGTAGATGCCGAAGATCTGCGTCTTATTCGTCTCGATCGTGCTGACTGTATTCTTGAGAATATTATCCAGCGACTTGGCGCTGAGCTTGTCGATCTGAGTGCGAGGAAACTCCGATCCGCTCTTCTCCTGCTCCATAAACATCGCCGCCCCCTTTTCCCACTAAAGATATTCATTTCATTATATACCAGACGCGGCCTCATATTCAAGGAGTTTGATGCAAACATCAGCGCATAGAGCACAAATCGCTTGATTTTCCATCCTGTTGCCGTTAAACTAAGAGGAAGCGCTTTTCTATTCATCTACTATACAAAATCGCGAGGGAGATCAGATATGAGCATTTTTTCCAGATTCCTGCCCAAGAAGAAGCAGCCGGAAATCAAGAACAATATTCCAAAGGAAAAGGCGAACATCAAGAAGACGTTCGGCGTCTACTGTCACAAGGAGCACGGCACGGAGGGCGACAAACTGTGCCCCAAGTGCACGGCGCTCCTTGCCACCGTGCTGATGAAGATGAACCGCTGTCCCTACGGCATCACGAAGCCGATCTGCGACCGCTGCGAAAGCCCATGCTTCTCGAAGAGTCAGAACATCGAATTCCGCAAGATCATGACGGCGAACCAGAAGAGCATGCTGCTGCGCCACCCGATCATGACGATCAAGCACAAGCTCGCGAGCATGGGCGTCGACTACGCGCTCAAAGAACGCGCGAAAAAGGAGCAGCAGAAGGTCGAGGCGAAGGAGAAGGCGGCAAAGCGCCGCGAGGAAGCGCGCGGCAAAAAAAAGAAGTGAGGATCTCCCCTCACTTCTTCGCGATGATGCCCGAAAGCTCCCGCACGCTGTCGTTCAATGCTCCGAGCTTCCCCTCGATGCGCACGAGCAAAAAAGCCGTAACCGCCATCGGGAAGCCGTAGCTGCCGAACGCCGCCAGAAGATCGTTCATCTCATCACCCCCTCGCACGCATACATGCGGCGAGGGGGCTTTTTCATATCACTGCAGATGCGCGAATCCGCATCATTTACAAGTGACTGCATTGTGCAAAGCTCACCGACATGCCCGCGTTCCCAAGCGAGCGCATGCCGCCTCTCGCCTCTCGCTTGGGAGGTCTCA
The DNA here is from genome assembly GCF_000292955.1 of Selenomonas sp. CM52. Taxonomy (NCBI): domain Bacteria; kingdom Bacillati; phylum Bacillota; class Negativicutes; order Selenomonadales; family Selenomonadaceae; genus Selenomonas; species Selenomonas sp. CM52. The sequence goes on along the minus strand of NZ_ALNM01000033.1, from coordinate 23,232 downwards.
AGGATAAAACGGCGCTCCTTCTAGGCGATTTGATTCCGAAGCTCGCCGATGCCCTCGATCTTCACGACGACCTCGTCGCCCGCCTTGAGCCAGCGCCGCTCCTTCTCGGGCAGACCGAAGATCACGCCGTGCGGTGTGCCCGTGAAGATGACATCGCCGGGAGCGAGCGTCATGCACTTCGAAATATAGCTGACGATGGCGGCGGGCGCGAAGATCATGTCCGCCGTCGTCCCGTCCTGGCGCATCTCGCCGTTAACGAACGTCTGAACGGCGAGATGCGAGACATCGATCTCAGCGGCGGGCACGATATAGGGGCCAAGCGGCGCGAAGCCGTCGGGCGTCTTGCCGAGCAGCCACTGCGAGGTGCGGCGCTGCAAGTCCCGCGCCGTGAAGTCGTTGCCCGCCGTATAGCCGAAGATGGCGGCGGCGGCCTCTTCCTCAGCTGCATCCTTGACCTTTTTCCCAATGATGATGACAAGCTCCGCCTCGTAGTCAAGCTCCTTCGCGCCCGTGGGCAGGCGCACCTCGCCGCCTGAAGCGTTGAGCGCATTGTTGAATTTGCTGAAGATCGCCGGATATTTGGGCGCCCCGAAGGGAACCTCCGCACGGTGGCTCGCGTAGTTCAGTCCGACGCAGAGAATCTTGCCCGGCGCCGTCACGGCGGGCGCAAAGCGCAGGCCGTGCGCCAAGGGCTTTGCGTGCTGCAGGACACTTTCGATCTGCGGCCGAATCTTCTCCCAATCGGCAAAGATTTCCTGCCAACCCCAGCTATAGCCGACGGCGCTGACATCGACGGTCTTCTCTCCGTCGCTCGCACCGATATGCACGGCGCCGTCCTCGGCATAGAAATTCAAGAGTTTCACGATCATTTCCCCTTTCCTGCTTCCTATATACGACAGACTTCTTCCCGTTCCTGCAAAAAATATTTTAGAAAATTCAAAACCGATATTGTATTTTGTCTCCTCGCATGATATAATGAAACCGTAAAGAGGAGAAAGGACGGGCAACGCCAGCGACGAGGACAAGCCTGCATGCAGGTCGGACTCCGCGGGCAGGGCAAGTGCCGGTCAGCCGAAACAGGCTCTTCTCAATATGGTTACACGAAAGGTGTGAGGTTTATTGAGGAATAAGCTTTTCCTTCTCCACCTGAGGGTTTCCGGCTAGGAAGTGCACACTTTGCATACGAATCCCGCAGCGGCGGACTGACGAACGGGCAGCGGCCCGGCAGCTCCGAGGGCATTGCGGAAAAAGGCACAACGTCGGAAACAGCGTGGAGAAGACCGTGGCAACTTTCACCTTGTCGATGCGTACGCGAGGGTCATTCAGTAGATTGCGCAGTCCCCAGATCGGAACCGAGATACCTGCCGAGCCCGGGATTTTGAACGATGACAAGTGATGCATCAAACTGTGATATTCCATCACAACCGTTCGATCGAACCGCTTCATACAGCATGGAGGCTTCATCGCGGAGCGCCATGCAAGACAATTGAATACGAAGGAAAAAGGGTATATGACGATCAAAAGATAAACCCGCCGAGAGCAGTCCCGTGAGACTCCTGCGGCGGGTTTATTGCTGCGGCGAAATATGCTATACTTGATGGGTTGCCGCCCCTAGACATGGCAATGGAAAGGGGGTGTATCGGTGACGTTTCTTACGTTCATTCTCTCCATCTTGGCTGGTGTGATTGCCAATCATATCAGCAAATGGCTCGATGCGAGAGACGACGGCGACGAGCCTGAGCGTTAGACCCTGCTCGCAATATGGGTACAGAAAAGCCCCCAAGGTAGCGCTTGGGGGATTTTCGTGTATCGGTTACGACGTTTCTTACGTTTGCCACCCATAGTATAGCATATTCGGTCGCTCGTATGCAAGTCATCGTTCGCCGCATAGCCGTCGTCAGTTTCCCTCATACGTGCGCACGCGCAAATCAAGCCCCCGCGCCTCACACAGTGCACGGCACTTTGCGATTTCTTCCGCGCCCTCGACCTTCTCGACGATCGTCAGGACGACGTGCCCCGCATAAGCCTTCATCTTCTCAGCGAAAGCGAGCATCGCTTCGAAGGATTCGATGCCGAACTCGCTCCTCGTCAGCGCCAGATAGCGCTCGGCGTTCGACGCGTTGAGGCTGATGGAAACGGTATCAAGGATGCCGCCCGCGAAGTCCGCCGCTGTGTCGCGGCCGTAAACGAGATCCGAGAGGCCGTTCGTATTGACGCGCGTCGGCAAGTCGGGATGCTGCTCCTTGACGAAGCGCAGCAGTTCGATGAGGTCGGCAAGGCGCATCGTCGGCTCACCGAAGCCACAGAAGACGACTTCCTTCACATGGTCCCAAGGCGCGGCGAGGAGAGCCGTCTTGACCTCTTCGACCGTCGGCTCTTTGCCGCCGAGCCACAGGCTCATGTCCTCGGGCATATCCTTCATCGTGCGCAGGCAGAAGGTACACGCGCACGGACATTCGTTCGTGATATTGACGTAAAGGCCGCGCTTCCCTTCGGGGCGGCGCTTGAGGCTTTCTTCGGGCAAGAGGTACTTGCCGTGATCGACCATGTAGACAAGCATAGATATTTTCCTTTCCAAAAATGTGGGTGAATTCCACTCCGTAAAGTAAACAGCTGCCGCAAACGTACGGCAGCTGTTTGCTTTGCAGCTTTCTCAGTCCGCGCTGCGGTCTTTGAGCGGCACGGGGACTTTCCAATAGACGACGGCCATGACGACGGCGAGGATCGCCAGCGCGACAGCAAGTCCCAGCCAGCCGTTCATCGTGAGGCCGTCGACGATGTAGCCGACGACGCAGACGCCAACGACGACGAGCACATAGGGAATCTGCGTCGATACATGGTCGATATGGTGGCACTGAGCGCCCGCAGACGCGAGGATCGTCGTATCCGAAATCGGTGACGCATGATCGCCTGCGACAGCGCCCGAGAGGATCGCCGCGACGCAAAGCGCGAGCACGGGGCTGTCCGTACCGACGATGGCGATGGCGATCGGAATCAAGATGCCGAACGTGCCCCACGACGTTCCCGTAGCAAAGGCAAGGCCTGCGCCGACGAGGAAGAAGATGACGGGCAGGAACGTGATGACGCCCGCATTGGCGCTGACAAGCTGGCCGACATAGCCGCCAAGGTCGAGGTACTTGTCGCTGCAGATGCCCGAGAGCGTCCACGCGAGGCACAGGATGAAGAGCGCGGGCGACATCGCCTTGAAGCCAAGGATGAAGCTCGTGCAGAAATCATTGAAGGAAACGACGCGGCGCGGCAGGTAGAGGAGTCCCGTAAAGACGAAGGCGATGAAGGAGCCGAGCACGAGCGACTTCGACGAATCGCAGTTCGCGAAAGCCTCGGCGACGCTCAGCCCGTCGTGGATGCCGCCCGTGTAGAGCATGCCGTAGATGCACGCGGCGATGAGCACTGCCAGAGGGAGCAGGAGGTCGTAGATCTTGCCCCTGCCCTCGATCTTCTCCTCCTTGACATCGGCGTACTCGGGCGGAACGTAGAACTCTCGCTCATTCTTGCGGATCGAGGCGCCCATCTCGGAAAAATCTTTCTCCGACCACACGAGGAAGCACATGAAAATGAGCGTCAGCCATGCGTAGAGATTGATCGGAATCGTCTGCAGGAAGAGGCCGAACCCGTCGATGCTGCTGCCTTCAGGCAGCGACGAGCCGACGGCTGCCGCCCAGCTTGATATGGGCGCGAGGATGCACACGGGCGCTGCCGTCGCATCGATGATGTAGGCGAGCTTCGTGCGCGCGATCTTGAACTTGTCCGTCACGGGGCGCATGACCGTGCCGACCGTCAGGCAGTTGAAGTAGTCGTCGATGAAGATGACGATGCCGAGGAGCGCCGTGATCGCGAGCGCACTGCGCCTGCCCTGAATCGTGCGCACCGCCCAGTCGCCATAAGCCTTCGTCGCGCCCGAGCGCGTGATGGCGGCGACGAGGATGCCGAGGATGACAAGAAAGACGAGGATATTGACATTCGCCCCGACCTTCGCCTCCATGACTGCGAACATCGTGAGAATTGCTTCGAGGAGATTAAAATTCGCATAGAGCATAGCTCCTGAGAAAATGCCGATGATCAGCGACATATAGACTTCCTTCGTCGCGAGCGCCAGCACGATGGTGATGACGGGCGGAAGAACAGCCCATGCCGTTTCTGCCATAAAATCCCTTCCCTTCCATTGGCAATTATGTCCTTCATTATAATACAGATTATTTTCCGTGGCAATCAAAAAAGGCAGTGGTCGCCCACCGCCCCATTTTCCTGCATGCAGTCACGGGGCGAATAACCGCCTCGCCCCGACAGAGCTTTCTCTGATTCCAACTGCACTCGATCCGTCGCGCCGCAAGGCGGCTGCAGCAGCCCGCGCACGATGCACGAACAACCTCCTCGCGAAAGGCGACACGGATTCATACGGCAATGTCCGCGGGAGTGTGCATTTGCTCCGCATCCCCCTTGCAACAGTTCGACATCACCGAGATGAAGGTAGGAAATCTGCCCGAGAGCGTCAAAATACACCGCTCTTCAAAGACCCCTATGAGGACTGACCTCTGGGCATGACGACGAAAAAGCCACTGCCGCCTACAGCCGAAATTTCCCATGTTCGCGAAAAGAGTCTTTACAGTGGTGGAACTTCCCGATCTCAACCGCCAACCCTTCCGCAACGCTCGTCGGGACGAGCATGGATTTCGGGTGCTCAATGGGTTCTATTTCCTAGCTTTATAAGGATAACATATCTAAAAAGACTTTGCAACCCCTTTTTAATAAAAATGAACAAATACCGATTATTTCTTGTGCTGTTTAATTGAAAATTTTCACCCGTCCTGACCAGAATGCATTCGGAAGAAGTGCATTTCATTCGGCGCAGAAAAAAAAGCGGGCGCTTTTGGCGCACCGCTCATTTTTCAAGACCGCGCTGCCATGCGTAGAGATAGTCAACGATGGCTGCAATCGGCGATCCCGGCACATACGGCGCTGCAGGCAGGGGCGTCTTCACGCTCTGGGACACCTCGCGCGTATCGTACGTCATCGTCGCAGAGCGAAGAATCTGGTAGGTGCGCGCGGCAAAGTCGAAGTGCATGCGATAGGAAAAGAGGCGGTTCTCCTTCGCCTTGATGATGGCGACATCCGCCGTATATTCATGATTGCTGTCGATGGAAATCGTCGTGACGTCCACGAAATATCCCGTATCGCCGCGGGCATCCACAAAACGCCGCCCCTCGTCCTCGGCAAAGCACACGGAGCTCGCGAGGAGAAGGAGCAACGCTGTCATGCTCAACATCAAGGTAAATTCTCGCATCGAATCGTCTCTTTCCTAAATCCAAGAATAAAAATACTTCCTTATTATAGGGAATAGACAGAGGTTCGTCAAGGGCTGGTCAGAATCATTCCTGTCCCTTTCAATGAGAGGTGAAATTCCAGCAAAGCCACACCCGCGCCTCAGAGGAACTCGTCCGTCGCCAGAAGAAGCGCGAAGGCGCCCACGGGGCTTTCGAGATGCAGCCGCAGGAACTTGCTCGGGCTTGCCTTCGCATTCAAGGCGTGCGCCGTCCGCGGGATCTCCAGATCAAGCTCCAAATCGCGCTCGCCGAGGCGCACGGCGAAGAAGCCGTCCAAGACGTTCAGGAACTCCGCGAGACTATCCACCGCGAGATCGTCAAGCTCCGAAAAATCCTCGTGACTGTAGCGGCGAGCGAGCGCCAGAAACACCGCATCGGGCGCTTCAAGTCCCGCGACGAGCGAGACGCCGCCCGTGATGGCCTGCGAGACGAGGCGGCACGGCACGCTCTCGGGAAAAGACTCCGCCTGCGGCACGACGACGCAGGCGATCTTCATAAAGCGCTTGAAGGCGAGCATAGCGACGCCAACGTACTCCGTGTAGAGCGGCAGCTCCTCAGCGAGCCTGCCGTCCGCCGCACGCTGGATCGCCTCGGACAAAGGATGCTCGCCCGCACGCTTGAAGTCGCCCAAGAGCCTCTCCAGCTCCTTGTAGTCGAGCCTTCCGGCGTCCAACAAAGCCTGCGCGAAACGACAGCCCTCGCCTGCGATCGCCTCGCCGAGGTTGTAAAGCTGCGATGCCGTGAGGACGCCCTCCCTCTCTGCAGACGCGCGAAACTCCGCGCCCGAAAGTGCACCGAGCGAAGCCAGGTCGGCCGCCGTCGCCACGCCGTGGAAGAGCGCCTGCACAGGCACGTCGACCTTCGCCGTGAGCATCCTTTCGAGGAAGATGCGAACCTCAGCCGCATCTAAGACACCGCGATTCAGGAGAAATTGTGGGAAAAGCAGATCATTGCTCATCCAGCCCTGCTTTCTTTCGAATGCGCGTGATGGCATTCTTGATCTGCTCGGGCGTATAGGGCTTCTGGATGAAGTCCAGCGCCCCGAGTTTCAGCGTCTCCATAAGCTTCTCGGGCGTGCCCGCCGACGACAGCATGACGACGGGAATCGTGTCGTCGATTTCCTTGATGACGCGCAGCACCTCGACGCCGTTGACCTCGGGCATGACGATGTCCAAGATCACGCCGTCGGGACGGTCGCCAAGGCTCTCGGCGATCGCCTCCTTGCCGTTCTCCGTCTCTATGACCTCACAATCGAGCGCCTCAAGCTCCTCGCGCAGCTGCTTGCGCAGAAGCTTGGAATCATCGGAAATGAGGATCTTGCACTTTCTTGCCAATCAAAACGCCTCCCATCAGTCCGCCCGCCGCACCCGAAAGGGCAGGAAGGCGCTTCCCATGAAACCACTTTTCTATCATTATAGCATATTTTTCTCTTATATGAGAATATTCTACGGCAAAGTTTGCAAGAAGTTTCTCTTCGTCATTGAAACAATCTCGCAAAGAAAAAGGCGCTGCCCGCTGTTACAGCAGGCATCACCTTGCAAGCGCAGATGTACGCCCTTCACTCAACCCATGCCGTTCTCGGCAAAAATAGCGGCAAGTTCCGGATTTTCATGCAAATACTTCTCTGAAATGCATTGCCAGTCGTAGCCTGTGACACTCGGAATCAGGCTTTTTTTCTCTTCCGCGCTCTCTCGCTCCGAAAGTTTGCCGTCTTCGCCCTCGCCTGCGTCACCGTCGGCACGGTGCAGTTTGCGCAGGCTCTCCTTATACACGGTCATGCCATCCTCAAGGCCGCTCTTCCTCTCGGCGATCAGCTGCGAAAGATCTGAGGGACGTTCCCGCTCCTCCTCTTTCTCTCCCGCACGATCTCCAAGCATGGCTTCAAGCAGTTCTTCCGTACACTTCGCCTTGCGGCTCATTTCCTGAAAGAATGCGTATATCGCCGTCTTATCGTTGAAATAATCGTCTGCCTTATCCTTGACCTTCATTGCATCGCCCATATGGATGCCAAGGTAGGCGCAATATCGCCGGACGAGATCGCTGTGTCCATCTTTTTCAAAAAGCTCGATGTTCTTGCCGCTCATCGTCGTGCTGACGAGAGAACGGATCTCGCTTACCAGGGGATTTTCGCCTTTAGGGTCAAGTGCGTCCAAGCGCTCAAGAACGCTGCTCAGATATGGATCACCTGCCAAGCTGTGCCCCAAGGCCTTCTGATGATGACCATAGGCGTTGAGCTGACGAACGAGATACATCTGGATGTCGGCGCCGACGGCGAGGGGATTTTCAGCCGCGCCACGCAAGACGGCGCCGATGCCGCTCTCGACTCCTCTCATGGTTTCTGCCAGCGAAGCCTGTTCATACTCGGTCGCCCAGTCAAGATCCTCCGCTCGAAGCGGCTTCAGAGGGGCAGTGCCGGACATGTCCATCTGCTCTACACTCTGCTTCGCCACAGCATCCTGCATAGCAGTCTCGCTGCCGCTTTGCGTCGCTGTTCCATGCAAGACGGCAAGCCCCCTGCCCTCCTTGCTGACCGATACATGATAAGCCGGCGATCCGGCGGATTTGCCTAGCTCTCCCGCATATTCCTTTTGCTTCTGCATCGCGGCAATCGTTGACTCATGCCCTTTATTTCCAACAAGCCGCTCACTCTGCAGCAAGCCTTTCTTCATCCCGATGGCTCCATCGCCGTTTCCTTGGATCTTCATGCAGCTTCCCTCCTTGGAATTAAAATTCAAGTCGAAACCCTTCGTTTCTTATATCGAATCATCGTTCTTTTTCTTAAATGCGCGTATTAGTCAGACACAAACGCAAAAAAGGACGCAGAGCCGTGTCGCTCCGCGTCCTTTCGCCCTCCTCAGGCAAGCTCCTGATCCTCACTCGAACGGATGTAGACCGCCTTGATCGCTTTGGGGCTGACGCCCTTGACGACGAGCGCGTTCTTCGCGATCATGTCCGTCATGACCGCTTCGGCCTCCGCCTTCGTCAGTCCCGCCTTGGGATCGGCGAGGCTCACGGTCGCCGTCTGCGTATCCGAAAGCTTGAATACCATCTTCAGTGCCTTTGCCATTTCCTTCACCTCCTCCCTGCAAGCGATGGTTTCGGAGCGACCGCAAGGCCGCCCGCGAAACCTCCGCCTTTACTCTTCCGTCAGCGCGGCTGCGTCCTGGCGCATGACGTCCTTCAGCGTGTGCGACTGCAGGCCGCCGAGGCTCTTGCCGATGGCGAGGAAGTCCTCGTCGCCGAGCGCCGGATTCACGTTCTGCACCATGCGCTGGCCGTAGGTCGGCAGGCCCTTTTTGTCCGTGCCCGTCTGAACCTTGAGAATCAGCTTCGTCGCCGCTCCCGTCTTCTTGACTGCCATGTCTCTCACCCCCTTTCGCCCCTATACATGCGAGGAGGAGGCGCGATATATCATGCATCTTTATTCTGCTATTCACTACTAAAAAAGAATTTTAATCTCGATACAGAACCATATCGTAAACATACGGCTTGCATACCAACAGATGATTATGATATACTGACCTTGGCAAACGAGGTAATCGTCATAACCGATACACGAAAAGCCCCCAAGGTGTCAGCTTGGGGGCTTTTCTGTTCCCATGATGCAGGCAGGGCTTAACGCCTAGGCTCGTTGCCGTTGTCTCTCTCATCGAACCATTTGCTGATATAGTTGGCAACTACACCAGCCAAGACGGAGAGGATAAACGAGGTAACCGTCACCGATACACCCCCTTTCCATTGCCAGGTCTAGGGCGGCAACGCATAGAGTATAGCATATTTCAATACATCGCGCTACAACTTCACACGAACAGAGAAGAACGCCTCTGCTCAATAGAAAACGAGGGCAGCCGCACAGAAATCCCGTGCGGCTGCCCTCGTTTTCTATTCTGTTTTCCTCACCCGTCAGAAGTGATAGTCGAGCTGAGTGCGCAGGAGCGAGCGGTTGTACTCCGCGCTCGTGCCGTAGTCGCGCTTCTGCTTGGAGAAGAGCGTCTCCCATTCGACGTTTTTCCACGGCACATACTTGAAGCCGACGATCCAGCCCTTCGTGCCGTTCCACGTCGAGCCCCATTCGTCGTCGCCCGCGAGCCAGCCGTTCGCGCCGTAGCGCACATAGCGTGCGTATACGCCGAAGCTGCCGACGTCGTCGAGCTTCGTGCCCTTGTAGTTGAGACGCAGCGCGACGCTCTTGTTCTGCTCGTCGGCATCGGTCTGGACGTAGTCGCCGATGAGACGCACGTTCTTCGCGACGTTCGTCGCCGCGCTGACGACGTAGCCATAGCTCCTCATGTTCGTCCTGTCGTTGTCCCTGTAGACAGGGAAGACGCGGTGCGTCACCGGATCCGCCTCGTAATGGTCGATAAGGCCCGAGGTGTATCTCTCGTTTTTGCCGAGGCTGCTCCTCGCATAGGCGACGTTGATGTCGAAGTTGTGTCCGACCGCACCCCAAAGGCCGACGCCGTAAAGGCTCTCCTTGTTGCCCGCGCCCGTCGACGCCATCCAGAAACCGCTCGCCGTGAGATTCGTTCCCTTGAGGGGAATGCCGAACTGGAAACCGTCCGACTCATTGCCGAAGAGCACGTTCTGAAAGCCGAGACCGCGCCACGCGCGTCCGAGGTTCAGCCACCTGCCGTCCTGCTGCGCTTCGACCCAGATACGCTGGAAGTTGCCGTCGTGCCCCGACCATGTCTGCTGGACGTTCTCGTTCATGGCGTTCTCGCCGCGCAGGTGGCCGTTGTTGTAATGGCGGTTTGTCTCGCTCTGCGCCTTGACCGTCCAGATGTCGTTGACCTTCATGTCGAGGCGCAGATCCATGTAGAAACGGTTCGCGCCGCGGTCGAGCGTATCGGCGTCGGTGTTCTTGTCGTAGTCATACTGCGTGCGCACGAAGCCGTGCACCTTGAAGCGTTCGATTGCCTCACGGTTCTTGCGGATGTCCTCCGTGTTCTGCTCGACTTGGGCGCGCAGCGTGGCAAGCTCCGAGCCGTACTCCTTTTCCAGCTTTTCGAGCACCGATCTCGCGCCGATGTCGAGGTTCGACGCCTGCATGGCGCGTGCGGTGATCGCCGCCATCTCGTAGCGGCTCATCGTGCGGTTGCCCTGGAACGTGCCGTCTGCATAGCCCTCGATGACGCCGTTCTTCGCGAGGTAGTCGAGCGCTTCGTAGCTCCAATGATCTTTGGGCACATCGCTGAAGCTGTCCGCGCCGTCGGCGGCGAACGCAGTCGCGCTCAGCGCGGCGAACGCCAAGGCGAGGAGCGCCGTCCTCTTCTTGTAAAATCTCATCCCTGTCCCTTCCTTTCCGTATGATGCATCCTCCTCTTTCATCATACGAAAAAAACGCCTCGAATACAACGATTTCGAGGCGTTCAGGCTCTATGTACGCAAGTCGTAAAGGGATACATGCGATGAAACTTGTTGCAGGGACGTGAGCCTTCGCGTGCGGCTTTCAGCCTGCGGCAATCTCATGCCAGAAGCTCCGCCCTCGCGTCACAAGCTCCACGCCGAAGATCTCGGCGATGGTCGCGCCGACGTCGGCGAATGCGGGGCGCGTGCCGAGATCGCAGCCCGCGCGTACCGCCGCGCCATAGGCTAGGAGAGGCACGTATTCGCGCGTGTGGTCGGTGCCGGGCGCACCGGGATCGCAGCCGTGGTCAGCCGTGATCATGAGCACGTCCGTCTCCTTCATCGCCGTGAGGAAGCCACCGAGCCATGCGTCGAACTCCATGACGGCGCGTGCATATCCTGCCGTATCGCGGCGATGGCCGAAGACCATATCGAAGTCGACGAGATTGACGAAGGCGAGACCCGTGAAGTCCTCGCCGAGGAGCGATCTCGTCTTTTTCATGCCGTCGGCATTGTCCTCGTTCGTGCCAAGGCTCTTTGTGAGCCCTTTCCCTGCAAAGATGTCGGAGATCTTGCCGACGCCGATGGAGGCGAATCCCGCATCCTTCAAGGCGTCGAGCACGGTCGCCGGCGGCTCAAGCGAGAAGTCGTGCCGGCCGGCCGTGCGCTCGTAGTTCGGATACTCGCCGATGAAGGGACGCGCGATGACCCTGCCGACGCCGTGCTTGCCGCACATGATGGCACGCGCCTTGCGGCACGCTTCATAAAGCTCCTCGCGCGGCACGACGCCCTCGTGCGCCGCGAGCTGCAGCACGCTGTCCGCCGACGTGTAGACGATGATCGCGCCCGTCTCGATGTGCTCGCGCCCGTAGTCATGAATGACCTGCGTGCCCGAATACGGCTTGTTGCAGATGAGCTTCCTGCCAATGCTCGCCTCAAGCGCGGCGATGATCTCAGGCGGGAAGCCTTCGGGATAGGTCGGCATCGGATGCTCGCCGACGATGCCCGCCAGCTCCCAATGCCCCGTCGTCGTGTCCTTGCCGCGCGAGCTTTCCTGCAGGCGTACAAACGAACCGCGCGGCGCAGTCACGCGAAGCGCGGCTGCCTCCGCCGCGTCCTTGATGCCGTCGACGGAGAAGAGTCCGAGCGAGGCGAGGTGCGGCGCAAAAAATCCTTCCGAACGCACGAGGCTCAGCAGCGTATTGCACGCACCGTCGCCGAAGTCGGCGGCATCGGGCGCCGCGCCGACGCCGAGGCTGTCGAGCACGATGAGGAACACGCGCTTGATCTTTTTCAAAGCTCTTCGCCCCTTTCCTTGCGTGCGAAGTACTCGCGGTCGAGGATGCCGAGGATCACGAGATTTTCGTAAACGCCGTCCGTCAGGATCGTCTCGCGGATCAGTCCCTCGCGCACGAGGCCTTCCGACTCGTAGACATGCAGCGCACGCGCGTTGTAGTCCTTGCAGTCGAGCCAAGCGCGATGGAACTTAAGGTCGTCGAACGCCCATGACTTCAGGAGCTTGAGCGTTTCATGCCCGTAGCCCTCGCCCTTCTCGTCGAGAATGATGCGCGTCCACTCGATCTCCTTCGACGGATTATTGAGCCCCGCGATCATCAGGAATCCGACCGGCTCCAAGGTGTCTATGCGCTCGATGACGAGATGAATCGCGCCCTCAGTGTTGAGCGTCTGTCTATGCACCTCGCGCTCCCACGGAATGACGAATTTGCCGTTCTCGGGGCGAAATTCCACTTCGAGGATGTAGTCGAGATCCTTCTCCTCCGCCTGGCGAAATTGCAGGCGCGGCCCCTTTTTCACAATGCCCTGCATACGATGCTCCTTTCTATCGTGTCAAAGCAGACTGTGCATGCGGCCAAGCTCCTGAATGCGCTCCACCGACATTTTCGACACCCGCGCTATCGTTTCCAGCGGCAGCTTCTCTTTCAGCATACCGAGAATGAAGGCTGATGTCTCTTCCTCACGAACCTCCTCACGAACAGCTTCTTCAAAATCCTTTTGGTTCCACTCGAAATTGACCATGTCGATGACCTCGCTTTCGTGTAACTCCAGAAAGTTTTTCATGATGTCGTTCTCACGGCAATAGCGCACGGCAGTTCGGATGGTGATCGCCCGTTCCACCCCTTGAGCGATATTTTTCTTGACACAGGCAACGAAAAAACTGTAATCATGCAATGCCTGGCTTTTTTGCAGCAGCTTCTTCCCGCTATCATAGGCAATATTATGACAGAGAACCGTCAGCTCCAAAAAACCTTTTCCATTTTCTATCATATACGCATCAGAAAGATTCAGTAAATGACTTTCCCGCACATCGTTTTCATCCAAGTAAAACACATGAAACTCTGGCGCTGGAAGCTTGATCTTCACACTTTGATAGAGCTTTTTCGCTTCCACCAACGTGCGGAATTGTTCACAGATATAATATAAGCAACGAAGTGCCATGTTTGGATTCCAAGTGCTTTGATGCTCCAAAAGAATCAAATAGCAGCCCTCGATCAAAAAGGATATATCGTTTTTCAACTGCGAAAGGAACGTGCCTTCGAGGGTCATAATCTGAATCTTTTCATCCGCTGCATATGTTCTTCCATGAAGCGCCCCTGCGACATCTCTCAAACGGTCGGCATCATTCATATATGCGCGGAACACCGTGTCTTGATATTGGCGGCCTTGTGCCATGGACTTGCTCCCTTCGCCTGTTATTTCTATTATACCATATGCAGGCTGCTTCGTTCAGCCAAGTTTCTTTCAGCCAAGCTCGTGCAAAAGCTCTTCGAGCAGCCATTCGGCGAATACGCCGCAGCCTTCGTGCCGTCGGATGTGCGCGGCGTCTTCCATCGCGAGTGTCTTGGCGGCGAAGGCGCAGTCGGCTGCGGCGAGGAGCGGCGCGTCAATCGCCGTGTCGCCGGCGGCGTAGACCTTACGCGGCGAGAAGCGGCGGCAGAGCTCACGGAGCGCCGCGCCCTTCGTGAGCTTGGGCGGGAAGAAGTAGATCTTCCTGCCCGACGGCTCGACGCGAAGACTCGTCCGCTTTTGGCACTTTTCCGCCTGTACCTGCGCGTCCACGCCGTCGGCGCAGTAGACGAAGAGGTACGCGTCGTCGACGATGCGGCAGCGGATGAACGCGCGATCGCCCAGATAGAGCGCGTGACAGCGTGCGATCTCCTCTCGCGCATGGGCTATCAAAGCGTCATGCGCCTCGCGCCACGCGGCATCGACCTCGCCGCCGTGCAGGAGCACTGCGCCGTTCGTCGTCACGGCGTATTCGGGCGCTGTGCCTTCGGGCCACTCGATGCGCCGATACTGCTCGACGGAGCGCGTCGTGACGGGAATCAGCCGCACTTTTTGCGAGACTTCGCGTAGACGTTCGACGGCGAGCGGCGTCATGAAGCCGTGCGCCTCGCCCTTGATATGCTCGACGCAAATATCGCCCTCGCGCTTGTGACTGCGCGAGTAGAGCAGCGTGTTGTCGAGGTCGGAAGCGAATACGATGTCTTTCATTTCAGTTGTCGGCGAGCGAGCGTATGAGTCCGCATGCGAGATAATTCTCCAGCGGGTACTCCACGACCTCGACGCCTTTCTCCTTTGCCAGTTGATAGAGATGACCGAGCCGCGCTTCGTCCGTGCGGCTCTTGACGAGAAGTTTCCACGGCAGGCGGCGCAGGAGCACGCGCGTCGCCTCACCGATGCCGGGCTTCACGAGATTGATGTCGCGAATGCCAAAATCGCCCGCGATGCGCTCGACCTCGGCGAGCCCCGACCGATGCGCCGCGCCCTCCTCGCGCACCAGCGGCGCTTCCTCGGGGAAGCGCCTTTCCACCGTCTCGATGAAGTCATACGTCAGATCCTTATCGCGCAATCCTTCGTAAAAGGCCGCGCCGTGAAAGTCCGCCTCGCCGATCAAATCATCACGCAGCACCGTGCGGCTCAGAAGCCCCGACACCGTCGAATTCAGGCACGAATTCGCGATGAGGAAGTCCTCGTGCGTGCCGCACTTCTCCGCCACATAGGCGGGATCGGACAGAACGGCAAGCCCCGCGCTCACGCCGCGAAACTCTGCCGCGTCGTTTGCCAGCTCGCGCGCGATCGCGCCCTTGCCCGTCCAGCCGTCGACAAACTGCAGAGCCTCGGGCGCGTGACGCGCGAGGATGTACGCCATGGCGTTCTTGTCGATGCCCCTGCCGCGAATGATGGAAATCGTGTAGTGTGCGACGTCCGCGCCAAAGCGCCTCTTGATATAGCGCTTGAGCAGAATGCCGATGGGCGTACCCGCGCGGGCGAGCGAGACGAGTGCGGCGGATGCACCCTTCTCCTCATAAATTTTCTCGGCGAGACTCGCCGCCGCATGAGCTGTGATCTCCGCGTAGCGCGAGAGCGCATCGAAGTACGCCTTCAAGTACTTTTCCGACGGCTCGTATTCCAAGGGCAGCATCTCCGAATAATGCCTGCCCGACTGAATGAGCTTTTCCCTCTCTGCCGTCGGCAGAGGGTCGATCTTTCCCGTGATGTCTTTCAAAAGGATCGTCACGTCGTCCTTCTTGTATGTACTGAACATCGCCCGCTCCTTCCTCGTCATTCGTCGCGGCTCATCAGATAGACGATGTCCGTGCAGCCGCTCTCGCGCAGGGCGCGGGCGATACTCTCGACCGCCGCGTGCGCCTCATGCGCCGTGTCCGAAACGATGACAGCATGGTGATAGGGCCGCAAATTGTAGATATACGTCGCGCGCTCATCACCGTAGAAGCTCTTGACCTGCCAGCCCGCTTCGATGGGATAGCCCGCCTCGTCCGAGATGCCGATGGGGCTTCGCGTCGTCGCATGGAAGAAGACGTTCTCCCAGCCCTTTCTCTCCAAGACCCTGCCGACCATAAGACCCGGCAGCATACATTCCTCCGTGCCGAGCACGAGAATCGACTCGTGCTTCGCCCAGGCGATGCGCTCGGCGAGGACGAGTCCCGCGCCCTGCCAGAGGATCGTATAGTCGCCGATCGCGACGCCCGTGCGCGGCGTCGCGTGCTCGCCGAGCGCAAGCGTGCGGTAGGGATAATGTCGCGACGGCACGCGGCAGTCCGCCGCCCCGCGCGTTTGAAACGCCGCCGCACGCACCTCGTAGTCTTCGGGCGCAAGCTCTACGAGCGCAACGCACTCGACGCCGCACGCCAAGAGCCGCTCGCGATCGGACGCCGTCAAGCGGTTCAGGACAGACGCCGCGACGAGCCTCTTCTCCCCGAGCGCGGGCAGCTTTTCCTTCATCTGCTCGATGATATTGCATAGCGTCCTGCCCGTCGAGATCTCGTCGTCGACGAAGACGACCGTATCCGTCTCAGCGAGCTGCGCTTCGAGCGCATCGACGGCGAGTCGCTGCTCGGGCGCATGGCTGTGCTCCTCCAAAAACTCGATCGTGCGCACGCCGGACGGCAATTCCTCGCGCGTCGTCTGCACGTAGAGGCACGCATCCGCGAGCGACTTCGCGACGACGGCGCCGATGGCGGTCGCCGTCTCAGCGAAGCCGATGACGAGCCTTGCCGCCGGCGCGGCTGCCTTGACCTTCTCGCCGAGCGCTTCCATGAGGTCGAGCGCTTCGTGCGGCGCGACGGGCATGTGCTTGCCCTGCAGCGGGTTGACGAGCAGATAGCCGCGCTTTTCATTCCTGTGTCGCCTCGCCACGCGCAGCACTGCGTCTGCCGTGTACTTCATCGCGCTCACCTCACGCCTTGAGCCGCTTCGGCGTCTCAAGATTTGCCACGCGATAAATCTTTTGGCGATCGGGGTACTGCCACGTCTTTTCCTCGCCGAGAAGCTGATGGACGGCGATATCGGGCACGTTGATGCCCGTAGCGAGGCACGAGAGCTGCAGGCCGCCCGACATGCGCGGATTGATTTCCAACAGGCAGTACTTCTCCCCGTCGCCCTTGAATTGGATGTTGATCGGCACATCGATCTGCAGGAGGTTCATCATCGTGCGGCATTTCTCGACGATCTCCTCATCGAAACGGACTTCCGAATAGCGGTGGTTCGTCTTGAAGCGCGGGATGATGATCTCCTCGCCGGGCGTTCGCAGGCAATCGACGCTGATCTCCTGCCCTTCGAGGTACGGCATGAGCATGAAGGGGACGGAAAAGTCGTAGCCCCGGACGACCGTGCGCGCCATGTCCCACGTGAGCTTCATGCCGGGCTTGCGGCGCACGTCGCCCGAGCGCAGAAGCGTATCGTCGATGACGCGGAAGGTCTCAGCTCCCTCGTCCTTCGTGAGCTTGTAGCAGACGCGCCGGCAGTGCGGTCGCAGCGTCTCGTAGGCGGCGCAGAACTCCTCGTACGTGCCGGCGATGAGATGCGCGGGCACAAGGGAGGCGTCACGCGCCTCGAAGAAGGCGTACGTCGCCGCCTTGTCGTCGAGGAGCCGCATGATCTTGTAATCGCTGCCGACGGCGAGCTTCGTGCCCGCCGCGAGAAATTCCTCACGATAGCGCGAGAGCAGCGTCAGGGCGCGGCGCGGGAAGAAGACGTCGATATGATGCGCCTTGCAGAATTCCAGGCAATACTCCACATACTCTTCGGAGACGGGAAGCGCAGGCTCCGTATACCACTCGTCGGAAACGAGACGATAGAGCGCATTGGGATTGGCGCTTGAGCCGACGAATGTGAACTTCCCGGGCGATCCCGCCCGCATCAGCTCGATCAGATGGTAGGCCGTGCTGAACCATTGGTTGAACCATATACGCATAAAGACTTCCCCTTACCTTTTGCTCTCGGCGGCGGCTGCCGCCCCATCATCCTTGACGCCATAGATTTCCGCGAGCGTCAGCACGCGCTTTGCCCACTTGGCATGCGTCTTGACCTCGTTCATGCGCGTGCCGTCCCAGCTCTTCTTCACGCCTGCCTTCTCGTCCTGCCAACCGCAGATCATCTTCGCATCCTCGTAGTCGGCGCGCTCCGCCTTCAGGCTCTCGAAGACGAAAGGAAGCTGCGCGGGGTGAATGACCGTCTTGCCGATGAAGCCGTTCAAGCGGTCGAGTTCCAGCTCCCTCTTGAGTCCCGCCGCCCACGCGCCCGCAAGATCGTCGCCGAAGTAGTTCCAGACGGGGCCGGAGACGATGTAGTCACGCGCGAAGATGTTCAGAATGTCGATGAGGATGTCGCGCACGACGCCGACCTCGTAGATCGTGTGCGCAATCGAGCGGCGCACGCCGTAGAGATTGCTGAAATCGTTGCCGCCGACGCGGATGTTCAGCACGTATTCCCTGTGTGCGTCGAAGATCGCCTTGAGCTCACCGAGGACGGCGGCGCGGCTCTTGATGTCGGCGATGGAAGGACTTTCGAGGACGGGCATGAGGTAGCGCTTCTTCGCCGCACCGTCATTGACCGATCGCATCAGCTCCATGTAGGCTTCTACATTGCCGAGATTCACCTTGGGCAGGACGTAGCCTGTCAGAATGTCGCCCGCCGCGCCCACGAAGTCGAGAAAGTGCTCCATGTGATCGGCGGTGCGCACGCGCACGAAGAGCAGCGGCGTCTCGCGCCCCTCCTCTTTGCAGACCTCCTTGAGCTCCGCGAGATTCGTGCGCAAGGCTCGCTCGGCATCGGCGACCGCCATGTCGCCGATCGCGTCCTCCAGACAGAAGCAGATGGCCGTCAGATGCTCATTTTTCTGCCGACGAATCTTCTTCACGATGTTCTCTTGGTAGGCGGGCATGTAGAGAAGCCCGCCCACCTTGTACTGCAAGATTTCCCTATCTTCCATTCATGGTAAACCTCCATATTCAGGAATCACGGCTAATCCGTGCCCCTCTCTATTCCACGCTGAGTCCGTAGTCCTCGCAGAGTCTCGCGAGTCCCGCCTCGTAGCCTGCGCCGACGAGCTTGAGCTTCCATGCGCCGCGATGGCGGTAAATCTCCGCCGCGTTCACCGTCTTCTCGCGCCGCAGGCCGTCGAGATAAAAGCTGTACTTCGGCACGCCGTCCTCCGCGAGCGTCAGGCGCGGCGCACGCACATGCGAGAAATCCTTGCCCGTGCCATCATCGTAGACTGAGAAGCACAGGACGAGACGCTCGACGGCCGCGCCGACCTTGGCGACGTCGACACTCGCATTGGCGACGTCGACACTCGCACCGACATTGCCCACCGTATTCACTTCGATGCTGCCATCGTCCGCGCGCGCGTTGCCGAAGAAGATCAAATCCTCGTCGCCATGAACGCGCCCGCCCGCATAGAGGCGGAACACGTAGGCGTCGACCTCGACGCCCGGCTCGCGCCCCTCGTCCTCGTAGCGGAAGGCGAGCTTCTCGCTTCCTGCGAGCCGCAGCCGCTCGCCGCGCACGAGCTGAGGAAGCGGCGGTTCGGGGCTTCTCGCGCGTCTTTCCGGCGCACCCGCACGCGCCTCGCCCGCGATGAATATGCGCCGCTCCTCGCTCGCCGAGCGCATGGTGAGAGCGCCGTAGACGACCGAGCCGGCGCGCATCGCGGGAAGCGTCAGAAGGAAGCCGCCCGCCCCCGCCGGCAAGACCTCGGGAGAAACGCGTGCATCCGCGATCTCCGCCGTCACGCGCACCTCTGCCTCAGGCGATGCGGCGACGGCGAAGCTGTTCTCGCACTCGGGCGCAAACGCGCCGAGGTCGATGAACTTCGGCAGCGCCGCCAAGGAGCCGTTCGCCGTGCTCATTGCACTTTCTCCCCTCGCCTGTTCCCTTTCCATCGCATCCGCCTCCTGCGTCGGATTTCGGCAGACTCCCGCACGCGGCTCGGAACTCCACTTCAGAGCCGCGCCCGGAAATTGCCGAAAAGAACACCCCAAAAACGGGAGGCGCAAGGCCTCCCGTTTTTTTCCAGTGCTTTGTCAGACATTCACGCCGTACGCGCGGCAAAGGGCTTCCAAGCCGCCCTGATAGCCCGCGCCGACCGCGTTGAACTTCCATTCGCCGTTGTGCCGATAGATCTCGCAGACGACGAGCGCCGTCTCGACGGAGAACTCCTCCATGAGATCGAAGCGCAGAACCTCCGTGCCCTGCATATCCTGCGCGTTCGCCATGCGCGCGACGCGCACGTAGGCGTTCGACACCTGTCCGAAGTTCTGCTTGCGCACCTGCGCCTCGTAAATCGTCACGGTGATGGCGATCTTGTCGACGTCGGGCGGCACTTTCGTAAAGTCGATCGTCAGAACCTCGTCGTCACCCTCGCCCTCGCCCGTGAGGTTGTCGCCCGTATGATGCACCGAGCCGTCCTGACTGTCGAGGTTGCCGTAGAAGATGAAGTCCTCGTCCTTTCGCACCTTGCCGTTCGCGCCCAAGAGGAACGCCGAGGCGTCGAGGTCGAAGTCCGCGCCGCCATCGTACTGGTTGACGTCCCAGCCGAGGCCGACGAGCGCCATCGTCATGCCCTTGTCAAGACTCACGCGCTGTCCTTTGGAAAGATTCACCGCCATGTCATTTTCCTCCCTTTCTCACGATCTCCTGAATCCACGTCTCGAAACCCGCCGGATTCCTCGTCTGGATGAGCACGGGGCCGGGCCCGCGGAAGCGGCACACGAGGCATTCGCCCGACATGACGCTCGAAATCCAGCCGTTCGACGCCTTTTCGATCTTGTAGTTCATGTAATCGGGCCATGCGACGAGGTGGCCATTGTCCACGATGACCTCCTCGCCCGCTTCGAGGTTCAGCACGTGAATGACGCCGTAGCTGCTCAAGAAGGCAATGCCCTTGCCCGTGAGCTTCAAGAGGAAGAAGCCCTCCTGCGAGAAGAATCCCTGCATGAGTCCCTGCATCTTCGAGTCGATGTTGACCGTCTCCTCCGCCGCGAGGAAGCCGCCCTTCTGCACGATCATGCCGTAGGAGCCGTCCAAGGCAACGTCCATGATGCCGCCGGGCAGCGGATGCCCGAAGAGCACCTTGCCCGCACCGCGCGAGGCGACGAGACGCTGCAGGAAGAAGCTCTCGCCCGTGAAGACGCGGCGCATGATGCCGCCGAGCACGCCGCCCTCCATCTTGCCCTCGACGTCGACCGTCGCATCCATCGCGATCATCGCATCGGATTCCGCCTTGATCGCCTCGCCGTGACGCAGCGAGCACTCGACCACGGGAAAAGCTTCAGGATATAAGATCTTGTATTCCATCATCGCACCCCTTTCGATGGAAGAAGCTGTGCACGAGTCCGAGAGACTTATGCACAGCCCCCTTCTCTCGCCTTCCCCGAGGGGAAAGGCTTGCCCAACAAAAGAATGTGCTTATACGTTGACGCCGTAAGCCTTGCCGAGTGCACCGAGGCCGCCGCTGTAGCCCGCACCGATGGCGTTGAATTTCCACTCCGCACCCTGGCGGTAGAGCCTGCCGACGACGACCGCCGTCTCGATGGAGAAGTCCTCGCCGAGGTCGAAGCGAATGAGTTCCTCGCCCGTCGCCTCGTTGACGACGCGGATGAAGGCGTTCGACACCTGGCCGAAGTTCTGCTTGCGCTCCTCGGCCTCATAGATCGTGACCGTGAAATCGATCTTGTCGATGGAAGCCGGCACCTTCGAGAGATCGACCTTGATCTGCTCATCGTCGCCCTCGCCCTCGCCCGTGAGGTTGTCGCCCGTATGCTCGACGGCACCCGATGCGTGCTTGAGGTTGCCATAGAAAACGAAATCCGCATCGCTCGTGACCTTCTCGTTCGGCCCGAGAAGGAACGCCGAGGCGTCGAGGTCGAAGTCAGAGCCGCCGTCGTACTTGTTCGTGTCCCAGCCGAGGCCGATCAGGAGCTTCGAGAGACCCGGATTGCCCTTCGTCAGATCAACTTTCTGTCCCTTTTTCAAACTGATTGCCATGAAGATTCCTCCTTATGCGTACATGCGGAAGCCGCCTGCAGCCGCACGGCCAAAAAGCGCGGCAGAACGGGCGATTTTCCTGTCCAGGCACATATCGTGCCGCTTCATGGGAACAAACGAACCGTTCCCTATATCAAGCCGCAAGGGCATGATGTCTTACTGATAGCGCCGCGCCAGCTCGTTCAGTCCCTTGTCCTTCGTGCCCTGCCCGATGGCATTGAACTTCCACTCGCCGTTATAGCGGTAGATCTCGCCGAAGATCATCGCCGTCATGCCCGCGTAGCTCTCCGAGAGGTTATAGCGGCAGAACTCCTCGCCCGTTCGCTCGTCGCATATACGGATGAAGGCGTTCGCGATCATGCCGAAGTCCTGCTTTCTCGACTCGCAGTCGTAGATGTTGACGACGAAGACGAGCTTGTCATAGTCTGCGGGCACAGCGGTAAGATCGACGAGGATCTGCTCGTCGTCGCCCTCGCCCTCTCCCGTGAGGTTATCGCCCGTATGGACGATCGCACCAGACGGATGCTTGAGGTTGCCGAAGTAGACGACGTCCTTCTTCCCCGAGAGGCGGCCGCCCTTGCAGACGATCACGCTCGCATCGCAGTCGATGTCGGGTGCAGAGCCGCCGAATATCGAGCCGAAAAGCCCGCCTTTCTTCTGCTCGACGGGATCCCAGCCGAGTCCGATGCGGATGCGCGAGAGCGCCTGACCGTCCGACTTCTTCAAGTTTACCTTCTGTCCTTTTTGCAGATTCACGCCCATATGCCTGCCTCCTTGATTTCTCCTTGCGATAAGAATATCTCATGCGGAGCAGCCGCTCTGCGAGCGCCGCTCCATGAAAACAGTTTCCCTTATTTAAAAGAATTCGCCCTGCCGCCGCCTTTTCCCTTCATGGCTTTGATGAAAATTTCTTTCATACGCCCAGCGCCTTCCGTCGAAGCAAAGCGGCTGCCCGCAGCAAAATCCTGCACGCTCAGTCCTTGCTGCCCGGCTCCCAGCGCAGACCCCAGTGATAAGCCTTGTCCATGCTCTTATGTCCGCTGAAGAAATGCACGAGCTTCTCGACGCTGAAAGTGTCGTTGATATTTTCGAGCATGGCGATCGCGCACATCGCCTTCGACGAGCCGTACTCGTCCATGCGCACGATGATGTCGGGGCTGCCCGGGCACTTGACGGTCACGACGCCGTCCGCCTGCTGCCAGTTGGCGACGCCCTCGTAGATGAACGTGTAGACGAGGATGCGCTTGATCTTCGATGCCATCTTGCCGTTGACGCGAAGCGTCTCGCCGGCCGCGTTGCTGCCCGTGCGGTCGTCGCCGTCGAGCGCGATCCAGGGGCGGCGCGAAAGGCTGCCGAAGTCATTGCCGAGCGCCTGCACGCAGCCGATCTCGCCGTCTTGAAGCTCGTAGAGGCAGCCGAGATCGAGGTCGATGCCGCCCGCTCCTCCCCCGCCGCCGAAAATGGAGGCGAGAAGCCCCTGCTTCTTCGTCTGCGGCTGCTGATGCCAGTTGAGGTTGATGGCGATCTCGCCGAGTCCGCCGCCGCCCTTGACGAGGCTGACCTTCTGTCCCTTCTTTAGCTCGACCTTCTTCGGCGCAGTCGGCGGCTGCACGGGCGGCACAGCAGTCGGTACAGGCGGCACAGGCGGTGCGCCGCCGGGTCTGCCAAGGTTCAGCGGTGCGTGCGGCGCAGGGGCGGACGCAGCGCCAGACCTGCCGAGATTCAGCGGCGGACG
>NZ_ALNM01000032.1:0-19458 GCF_000292955.1 Selenomonas sp. CM52 | reverse complement strand
GCGATCTCAAGCGCACGCTTGGCGAAGAACTGCCCCTGCACATCGGCAAAGTCATCCGAAGGCACTTCCATATCGCTTGGTGCACTGGGATTCACCTCCAACGGAAGCAATTCCGCCTTGCCCAAGAGAAAATCGTACAGCTCACGCAAGTTTTTCGGTGCATACACGCGGATGCCGTCGACGAGCAATGCCTCACTGCCATTGCCCGGCGCAACGAAGATTTCCTTGAAGCCATGCTCCTTCGCCCCGACCGTCATCGGCAGCACACCGCGCACACTCCACAATTCTCCTTCCAAAGAAAGCTCCGCTGCAAACAAGGCACGCTCCATGCGCTCTGCTGGAATCAGCCCATACGCCGCCAAAAGCCCGACGGCAATCGGCAAATCCAGCCCCGAGCTGTCCTTTCGTATGTCCGCAGGCGCAAGATTGATCGTCACTCGCGCAGGCTTGAGCTTCACACCCGTATTCTTGATCGCCGTGCGCACACGCTCACGTGACTCCTTCACCGCCGTATCAAGAAGCCCGACAATGTCGAACGCAGGAAATCCATAAGAAACATCAACCTCGACATCGATGATCCTCCCATCGACCCCGAAAGTCACCGCACCATACGATTTAGCAAACACAAAGCTGCACCTCTTTTTGATTGGAATGGTGTTTCTTTTGTTTACTATTTTTCTCCATTGATGAGATTTAATCCTGCTTGCTGATGGAAAATTGCGGCGAATACTAAAATCCCACTTCTGTATTCTGCACTTCGACCGAGCAATACGGTTAAGCGAGATGGACTGTCACCCGCTCCTTCGACTCCTTCACCGACGTATCGGGAAGTCCCACCAGTTCAGACCCCAGCAGCCCCGGCGACACATCCACCTCAACGTCGATAATCCGTCCATCTATCCCGAGGGTCGTCGCACCATAGGTCTTTGCAAACAACGGTCTTCCCTCCCACGTTTCAAATCTAAGAAAACTATAGCACAGGATAGGGGACGATGGCTAATGATTCTTTACAAAAGAATCAGAGACTCCACCCGCTAGGTAGAGCGAATGGAATCTCTGTTATTTTTCATTCTGCATCAGGAGAATGTATACGTGCAGTCCAATCAATCTCTTCGGTATCTTGCTGAAAACTCTTAAGACTCATGTAGGTATATGCATCCTTCAGGGAGATCATCACACAGACAACCTCCTCTCCCCACCGATCGGTCAGGTACTGAAGTGCTCCCTGATAGCGATTCGTCGTCGATACCAGTATATCCCATCCAGCAAGGTATTTTACGTAGCACTCAAATTTCCGCATATCTGCGGAAATTTCTCCCGACTTCATGCTTGCAGCAAATGCTCGCGCCGCAAGGATTTCTTCTGGTGGAACTAAATATACGGAAAGCGTATCCTGTTTACTGTATACCTCCTCCCTCACTTTTTTATACCTATCTACGGCAAACCGATCAGGGTCATCATCAAATACACAGCCACGCTGTCTCCAGTCTTCATAGATTGTAATCGGGCGCATATAGAACAGTAAGAACCCGCGCCTTTCACCTATTTCACCTAGACAAATTTCCTCTGCAATAAAAGATGTCCCATCAAAGAAGTTTCCTATGGCATATCCGAAATTCATCTCGGTCAGTGCATCTGGATTCCACGGTGTCATCCGGATGTCACAGGTCAAATCATTAAATTTATCATTGAAATCATAGCTATAGGCCTCTTCATTTAATACAAATGTCACTCGAGCATCGCTGTCCAGCCTTTCCTCTGCCGTATTATCCTCTGCCCACAGATTCAGCTCCGGCAGTTTCTCCGACTCCTCGGATGCTGCATCTTCATCCGCACACTCCTGCAATGTGAGTCCCTGCTTTTGAAACACATCGCGGAAAACATCGCAATGCTCACCTACTGCAAACACAACAGCTTCAAAAGCCTGCGCATAGGTCTTCATGAGCGCTGCATATGCCTCAGCAACGATATCCGGCGGATTCTCCCGATAATCACAGCCAAAGGCAGGAAGAACAAGTATCTTCTCTCTTCCCTTATCATCAAAGTTGCAGTGAGCACGCTCACAAATCCCTCTGCCGCGCAGAAAGTGCAGAGAGAACAGCGCTGTTCTTACCATGCTACCAGTCATGTCATACGAATTTTCCTGCCTATGTGTAAGCGCTCTTTTCGCCCGAGAACCTATGTAGCCGCACGACATATCCGGCGGTGCACACGTGATGACGTTGACATGTCCCCACTCGTTTTCGGGGAGAAGCTGAGGGACGCCCTCGCTCCCCTCCTTAAAGATTGTGATATTTTTTGAATAGATGCAGGCATTCGTTGCCTCATTATCCTCGTCCGCAAGATTCTTTTTGTAAAAAGCTTTCCATATATCCTCGCCCACAAGTGTCGAATAGAGATTGGAACAAATGCAGAAATTTTCTTCCGTGCCATCGGCACCAACGTGAACATAACCGCCGGGGCTTGTTGCCGAGCCAGGGTTCACTGCCACAACCAGCTTGTCCGGATGCTCAAGGGAGAGCTTCCGCGCGGTGTCTACCAGGCCCTTCCTCTGCACATAAATTCGCGACTCTTCTCTACGTATACCATGACACCCTCCGGAACTCCCCAGCAACTCCATACCCATTTCACGTCTATATGCCGCTTCCTCACAAAAGAGCGCAGTTGGCATATTCATATCATCCTCTTCATAATCATCACTCACCGAGTTGAGTATCGTCTCGGTGACAGCACAAGAATATGGACTCAGGCGTGCATCTTCCAACACGCGACGCTGTGTATCCACGAAGGCGGCACGGCGCATCTCAAATCCATCATTCATCCATGCCCTCACTCGAGCCTCTCGATACAACTGCTCTATATCACTCTTCATATTCTACAGCTCCTCTCTCTTCACCCTCATACATAACAAAAAATATACGAGTGTACTCCTGCTTTAACTCACCTCCGCCGCAGCGATATGCGCGAAAGATAGGTTTGAAACTCGTCTACCGAGTACATCATCTCATCATATAGCCCAAATCCCATCATCGAGGCTGCTGCGAATTTCACAGGAAAGGGATAGTTTGTCGGCTGCAATCCTGTCACAATGGTATGGAGACCATTCTTCCCGGGGTCATGATTCGCCAGCAGAAAGATTAGCGCGATGTCTTTGCTCTGGATGGTAATATCGTGCGGCAAGTTCTTCATGTCAGGAATCAGCCCGAGCGCGCATTTTTGACGAAAGACCTTGGCGTAGTCGTCACAGATGGCGAAGAGATCAGCTGTCTGTCGAAAATGTTCAAAGTCCCTTAAGTGATTCATAAGACCTGCCGTACCGGACAATGCCCCGTCACCATACTTCAGCTCAATGAAAGCCAGCTTCGGCGCATGGAGGTTTTTGCGCACAGCACCGATTGACGGCCAGTGCACGGCAATCATGTCAAAACGCGCATCCTTGTAGACAAACTCTGTGTCGACGATATAGTAGTCCGTCGCATGAGAAATCTTCCCGTGGCGGTTGTTATCGCGCTCAACAATTTGCTGAACCTCACGCTCGTACTTCGGGTGCTGTGCAAACCAACGATCCATCGCCTGTTTATAGTACGGTGCCTTTTCAATCGCCTCCGCAATGGACGGGTGTTCCGAGAAATTTTGTCCATTACTGCAATAGTTCGTGTCAAAATGCAGCACATACTGCGTTCCGTCCCACTCAATGCACAGCAGCCTGCCTCCACGGTAGTAAATACTGGCAGAACGTGTCCCCCGCATTTCGAGCTCCAGCGTTGTGTCCTGAAGCACAAGATTCAGCAGTCCGTGTAAACATCCATTTGAATCCTTCAAATCGTGAAACATTTCCGATCCAAGTGCTCTCATTTCAGCCGCTCCTTTCTTCCCATAAAAGTATCAGCAAAGATAGCGTTTCAGTTGATCACTTTTATGCATGCGAGAAATCAGCTCCCCCACGGTCAACAGTTCCACATCGAACCGAACACCGCGATCCTCCATCATCCCGATCAAGTCGCTCAGACGCGAACGAAACGCCTCGAACTCCTCGTGCAATTCCTGCTCCGCCGTCACATAGAGATCATACTGCGCAGGATCGTCAAAGAACGAAGGATTGCTGATGGTCCATACACAGAGACAGAGTTTGACCTTCTCTGTAAGAGGAAGCTCCCCCGTGTAAAACAGGGCATTATAGATCGCATAGACATGCTTAAAGAGCTGTGCCGTATCCAGATGTTTTGCCCGTGGAGCATAGCCCTTTTCCCCCGCATCTGTATGAAATAGATCTCGCGTCATCTTTAGTCCAACGAACAAGTCCCAATCGGGATATTTCTTCTCACTGCTGAAATATGATGCCGGTAGCGGATCATGCGAATTCGACAGCCACTCTGTCATCTTCATCTCAAAGAGCAGCAATTCGTCTCTGCGGGAGAGGCAGGCATCGAGATGGGCTTTCGCAGTTGGATTGAGTGCAGTCAGCTGCTTCTCGTACGTGACCGTATATGCGCGGTATGTTTCGCCGTCGTACAGATACGCAGGACGATTACCAAACAGATTGTACGTCATTGCCGCAGAGGAGTGAAGGGCTTGCATATCCTTGTCAAGTTCGCGTCCCGCACCCGCTTGGTAGGAACGCTGCACGCGGTCATACATGGGTTCGACAAGATTGTCGTTAAGTTCCTTAAGGTAATACGGGGATCCCTCGCAGAACCGATCCGCTTTCCCCGGATTGAGATTCAGCCACCTCTGCTTAATCGCCTCATATACCTTTGTCTTACTTACACCGCGCGCCATCATGCACACTCCCTCTCTACAATGAATCCACTCCAGTTATCCGCATACTGCAGAAGGAGCGTCAGCTTTTCCTCCCGCGCTGCAACGCTCCGATTGTCCTCGACATATTGCCCGTCATGGTAGACGATCGCCTGTACCTCCTCCTCTGTCAGTGGGAATCTGCTCGCCACGAGATAAAGTCCGCGAATCGGAACACTCAGATAGAGGAGGTCGCGGTTGAACCGATACGGGCTGCACGATGCTCGCTCACCAGATGACGGTTCACTGCGCAGATACTGGGGTACACCGGGCATTCCTGCCTTGCCGAGATCGTGGAGGAGTGCGACAATGACACAGCTCTCGTCGCTGATCTCAGGGGCGAGAGCTGCCTTGGATCCGCAGCAGATGTTCTGCGACATTCACGCTGTGTTCAAGCAGGCCTCGCTCCCGACAGAGATGGTAGCGCGTCGAGGCAGGTGCCGTCAGATATGCCGTCTCCTGCTCAATATACTTCATCAATCTACGAAACTCCTCTCTGCGCCGCACGACTTTTGACTTGAAAACTTCGTAACGCTTCATGAGCTCCATATCCTTCATTCCTCCTCATTAAAATCTGCCATTGTCGCCTGAGCCTCACTCCGCTCACGATTCCGCACTCCTGCACAGAATGCAAGTGCCTCGTGCACCTGCGCAGTCTGTTCAGGATGCTCATCATAGATAAAAAGCGGCGCATCTGCAAGCACATGAGGAATCTCCACCTCATCCATGAATACGATCACGAGACTCTTATCCTCCGCATAGGCTTCGTGATAAAAGTTTAGCAAAATCTCACGCTCATCTGCGTCCATTGCGTGTGGCTGCACAAAAAGGCCAATCGCAGGAAATGCGAGCAGGTCGCTGAATTCCTCTGCTTCATACAGATGATAGCCAAAGTCTGTCACGAATGTCCTGCGTACCCATTCCGTTTCCTCCGGGGGCAGTCCGTAGGTGTAGATGTTGCTCCAAAGATTCATACGTCCTCCTCATATACGCTCGACATCTGCTGCACCGCTTCCTTTATTGCCATGCGCAGGCTCTGCGGTTCTAGAATCTCAACATACAGACCATACTGCAGTGCCCAGTACTTCATCGCCGTCTCATTGCATGAGAGCGTGACAATCATCTGATCGTTTTCTTCCTTCATGATGCGGAAGTCTTTGCCAAACCAGTCCACGAGTGCATCCATCATGGAGCTGTTTGTCCGCAGCTTCACGGTGACGCTCTCGCCGCCGAACATATAGATATGCTCTGCCATGTGGCGTGGGAGACTGAATCCACGGGCGAACTCTCGCACAGCACTCTTCGGCTTTGCCGCATCGGGCAGCATCTCAATCGCCGTGATGCGATCAACACGATAGTGCGAAACGTTGTCGTGGGCATCGTGATTCCCAATGAGATAGTACCATCCGTTGTGCGCGGCAAGCTGGTAGGGATTCACGGTATAGGGATCACTCCGTTTCGGATGGAGTTTGAAGTCCGTCCCATAGGTGTTGTAGGTGAACCGCACCTTGCGTTTCTCCTCGATGGCATCGTTGAGTACGTCGAGGGCGATCATTACCTGCTTGTTGTCGGCGCGCGAAAGCTCAGGAAGATTAGAAATGTGTGCTACTTTCGCATGAAAGTAGCGATTGCCGAATGATCGCAACTTTTCAACGAGTCGCCTTGCCTGCGCCGTCGATAGAGTTCGCGAAAACAGCACGCTGTCAATCAGCATGCGCAGCTCGGCATTATCGAAGTCCCGTTCCACAAGCCAACATCCGCCATGCGTTGCGATGTCGTAGCCCATGTCCTGCAGGGATTGGATGTTGCTGCGCACCGAGCGACGATCACAGGTAATCCCGTACTGTAACTGCAGCAAACGTATAATCTCGCCCTGCATCAGCCGATGCTCTGCATCCGAGTGCTCCTGCAGTACCTTCAGAATCAGTAGGTTCAGCATTTTCTTATTCGCACCGTACATCACTATACCTCCCCTTCATCTTGCTTACACAGAAAGTATAGCACAGATGATGTACATTTTTTTGCACATTTCTCCAAGTGTATATAAATAAATGGAGAAATTATCCCTCAAGCTCAAGCTCAAGCGCAATCTCAATCCCACCCTTGAAAACAACGACTACCGCACCATTCTCCTTAACCACAACATTCCTTACTAGCTTCCAAACGGCGGTAGACGGCAAGCGATAGACAAGCGATGGATTCGGCGAGAATACGCACACAAGCGTAGACCGTCGTCGCCTGCATCGCCGTCCGTTCGTTGACCGCCTTGCCCGCCGCCGTCTGCCCGAACAAAAAGGACAAGCCGCCAAGATGATTCGTAGGCTTATCTCGCGAACGAAAGAATTTGCTGAATAGATTCATGGAATCCTCCTTCCTTTATAAAAAGGATTTTCTACGGTTTAACGAAATCATCTCCCTGATTTCCTCGCTATTGTGCTATAATGACATATATTCAATGATTGTCATATAATCCCGTCATGATGAATAGGAGTGGAAAGGAGATATCTCATGACCGCACATCAACGCTTTTTCTATATGATGCTTCTCGTTATCCCCCTGCTCGTCAGTCTCTTTGCTCCGCAGACAGCAGTCGCTTCAAAAATGGAGCAAAAATACATAACGAAAGTGCTGAACTTAATGGCGGGAGACTGGTACGATACCGCTGGCAACCGAATTCTTTGGATTCAAAATGGCTTTATCAACGATTGTCGTGTTCTCGCTGCATACGACTTTGCAGGCAGCAGCTCGAATGGTGCTGGGCGCTTTGAAATCCTTGAGAGTACGGGTACACGAAATCTTTATCTTACATGGGATATTCGTGGCACAGATCAAGACAGCATCAAGCTAAATGACAGCCAAATGCTACACCACATGACAAAACCGTCGTTCAACGAATCGATTGCAGGCATTCACTTGGGTATGACCTCAGCTGATGTGGCACAAGTACTCGGCGCTCCTGCAGAAACAAGGAATCTATCTCCTTATGTGAATACCTATGGCTGGTATTATCGTAGCCTAGGCATCGCAGTCACATTCGACGCGAATACGGTTGACCGCATCATCCTTATGAAGGGGAGTTCTGCTTCGCTTGACCGCTCAGGACTAAACTGCGAAAACACTCCGTATGAATTTGCACAGGCTTATCATCTGAAAAGCATCCCGAAAATCGATTATGATGACCGTTATTCAAGCGGCGGATGCTATTCCATCGGCGGTGAAGAGTATCTTTCCTTCGGCAGTCGAATGAACCATATCATGTTGAGCAAATATTGGAATTGAATAGAACAATAGAATATCCAAGAACAAATTATGTAATGAGCAGGAGCACCGCCTTTCCGAGCGGCGCTCCTTTTTTTCGGCTTAGAAGGTTTCGATGCAGGAAAGCTCCATGCTGTTGATTTCGGCGGTGAATTTCGCGCCCCGCGCAATCTCGTCGGCGGCTTTCAAAAGTTCCTCCGGCGTGGGGTTTCCACCCATCTGGCAAATGCTGGCGTTGGCTTTGATGTCTCGGAAAACCTTGCGGGCTTCCCAATCCGTCTTCTCGTAATCCGTTTCTTTGCGAATCTCGATGCGGATGCAGGTGTCGCGGTCGCTCGCGTTTGCCCAGCCCATCGTGTTTTCCTGCATCGTGAATCCGTACTCGGCGGCCTTGCTCTCGATGATCCCGGCGATTTGTCCCCGCCGTCGTGATGAGGAAGTAGAGCGGCTGCATTCGCGCATCGCCCGAGCCTTTCGTCATAACGTCAAAGAGCTTGCGGTTAAGAGCTTGCGGTTCGGCTGCGTGTGAAGTTCGTCGAACACAACGCCGTGGATGTTGAATCCGTGCTTTGAATAGGCCTCTGATGAGAGAACTTGATAGAAGCTGTTCGTCGGCAAATACACCATGCGCTTCTGGCACGCTCTTCATGCCCTCCGCCTTGGCAGCGGCAACGCGCCCGTGACCTGCGAGGATGCCACAGTTCTTGTCAATGATGACGGGATTGATGAAGTCGAATTCGCGCAGACTGCCGCGCAGACAGGTACTCACTCGGATTCGGCATATCTGCACCGAAAAGCTCTACGGCATCTGCAAAGTCTGCTCCGTCCAATTCCGTCATGGGGAATTCCATGAACCGTTCTTTTTTTGCGCGTGACCCATCGTCAGTCCGGCAATAGCGCACTTTTGGAGATTTTACCGCCCCCGGGGGATGCCAAAACACAGCTTGCATCTGCTTCACTTTCGCATTACAATAAATGAAAGGAGGAATCGTATCATGACCAAAACTGCCACCATCAACATGCGCATCGAGCCTACGGTAAAAGCCCAAGCAGAGGATGTCTTTTCCAGCTTCGGCATATCCATCACCGATGCCATCAACATCTTTCTGCACGCATCCATAATGGAGGGCGGCTTTCCCTTCCAGCCGAAGCTGCCGCGCTACAATAAAGAGACGCTACTAGCCATCGATGAAGCGCGCGCCATTATGGACGGGAAAATCGAGGCAAAACGCTATCGTTCCCTAAGTGCACTTTTAAAAGACTTAGGTGAGGAGGACGGCGATGCTTGAACTCGTAACTACCACGCAATTTCGCAAGGACTTGAAACGTCTGCGAAAACGCGGGGCGAATATGAAAAAGCTGGACGATGTCCTGCAAACACTCTGCGCAGAAGAACCCTTGTCTGAAAAGCATCGCGATCACGCGCTTGTCGGTGATTACATCGGGTTTCGTGAATGCCATGTCGCTCCCGATTGGCTGCTCGTCTATGCTATCGACAAGGGACAGCTTATCCTAACCGCTTCCCGCACAGGTTCACACTCTGATCTCTTCTAGCCGATTCTTTTTGAGTCGGCTTTTATCTTTCTCGGCTTCTCCGATGAATTTTCTCGTGACAGCTGATGCAGGGCGACATGAGATTGCTCTCGTCATGCGTGCCGCCATCGCCGAGCGGCTTGATGTGATGCACGAGCGTCGCCGCCACGAACAGATAAAAGAATCATAAGGTTCTTGAGTGCTGTTTCCCCCAATACCGGAAGAAATTCTACCGAAACTACCTAAAAAAACGATAATAGATTTTTAAATGGACGGTTCTGGTATTGTGCAGGAGTACTTGACCTGAGCCAAGATCTCGATTAACCGTAGCGCAAAACAAGAAGCACTATCTATGGATTGGTGCTTCTTTTACTTCCTCGATCGGAGCAGTTGCTCCATTCGGTCTTCTTGCGACGAGCCGCTGAACGTCGTCGTGCAGTTCTGCTTCACGATATCGAAAATCTCGTACCAAAGCAGGTTAGACTGCTTCTGGAATGCCTGCCCCATCTGAACGAAGGGGCTTGCAATCGCACCGCCTGTCGCGTCGTATGCTTGCCAATGAGCCCGTATTGATTCACAGCTTTCTCGCATTGGATGAAGCGGGCGAAGGCCTGCGCGTAACTTTCGAGGAGTCGCGGATTCACCAGACGCTCACAGCCGCGCTCCTTGAGCCACAGCCATGTTTCGCGGAAAATCTCGTCCGCGCCGAGGGGCTTGCCGTTCCTTTGCCGAGCAGACAGATACTCACTCGGATTCGGCATATCTGCACCGAAAAGCTCTGCGGCATCTGCAAGGTCTGCTCCGTCCAATTCCGTCATAGGGAATTCCATGAACCGTTCTTTTTTTGCGCGTGACCCATCGCTGGTCCAGCAATGGCGCGCTTTTGGAGATTTGACTGCTCCTCCCCAGTCATGAGTAAGAATTTCGCTTTACATCGTAAACCAAACAAGCTATACTATTTCTAAAAGAAAGGAGTGTGATCACCATGTCAACTGTCCCTACTCAAATAAGAATTGACCGAGATATAAAGGAACAGGCCGGGATTTTGTTTTCCGGGTTGGGCTTGGATATGTCCGGTGCCGTTAACATGTTTCTGCATCAGTGCGTTCTTCGTGGAGGCATCCCTTTTTCTGTCGAAATGCCCCATTATAAGCAAAGCACTTTGGCCGCTATGGACGAAGCAAGAAAAATCTCCCGCGACCCGAACGTCCCCAGCTACGACAATATGGATGAGCTAAAGAGGGCCTTGGAAGAATGACTTATCGCATCAAATTCACCAGCGCCTATAAGAAAAGTTACAAGCGTGCAAAAAAACGCGGCTTGAAACTCAAACTATTAGATGATGTTATCGATAAATTGCGGCAGGGACACAAGCTGGATGCCAAATACCGTGACCACGAACTCCACGGAAATTGGGCGGGGTTTCGCGAGTGTCATGTTCAACCTGATTGGTTGTTGGTGTACCTCGTTGAAAATGACATCCTAACCTTGACCCTTGTCGAAACTGGAACTCATGCAGATATATTCGATGAATAAGCTGTTCATTTAGGACGGCTTTTTTCTTTGGTGAATTTTCTCGTGACAGCTAATGCAGAGCGACATGAGATTGCTCTCGTCATGCGTGCCGCCATCGCCAAGCGGCTTGATGTGATGCACGAGCGTCGCCACCACAAAGCGTCCGTGCTCTTTGCACATCTCGCATAACGGTTCTCGTGCCAGATGCCTGTCACGAATCTTTCGCCACACACTGCCGTACCGCTCGTGCTGTCTGTAGCCGCGAGCAAAACGTTCGTAGTACCTCTGCATCGGTTTCTCATGCTTCTCGCAGTAGCCGCTCTTGCTGCCCGTCAAATTGGGACAGCCACCGTAGCGACATGGGCGTTTCGGTTTCCTCGGCATCGCTTCCCCTTCATCAAAAAAGCCACCGACGGGATTTCTCCCTCGATGGCTTCTTCCTATTCTTACTGATTCTATCATATCAAAATCAACCCAGTGACATCAAGAGGACATCGACTGCCATTTAGTGACATTCTATGCCCGAATCGAAAATTTTTCAATCCTTCTCCGTGTAGCCGATAGATTTGCCGCAGGCTCAGCTTCATCTCTTCTGCTATCGCCGACCACGAGCGATACCCCATGTAGCGAAGATGCAGCACGCGACGCACATCCCTGTCTGTCACCTGTTGTATGGCGGCGTAAATCTCGGTGCGAAGGTATACGAGACGGGCAATCTCGCCGCCATTCGTGTGGAAGGAGGCAAGCTCTCCATCACAGGAAACGGCCTCAATGCCCAAAGCACAGATTCCGCTGAAATCTATGCCCGCGCCATCGAAATCAATGCCGGACTCTGGGCAAAAAACGCCAGATTCGCTACCAGAGCCAACGAAATCCGCTATGCAGACGGAACGATCACGCCCATAAAAAGCACGGAAAACACGCCGGCATACGCCCCCGATCTCGCCGCCATTGGCGGCATGTACGCGAACCGCATCGAGCTTGTCGGCACAGAAAAAGGCCTCGGCGTCAACCTCGCAGGGCAGATCACGAGCACGGAAGCCACCTCCCTCGATGTCAACGGCAATCTCAAGACCTCAAGCAACCTCTACACGGACGGCTCGACCTGTATTCATGCAGACGAGATAGAAAACAGCGGCACTGTTTACAGCAAGGAAAACACGGTCTTGATGGCTTCCTCCTTGAAAAACAGCGGCAAGATCGTCAGCGGAGCAGATACGACGATTCAAACATCATCCATCGCCAATACCGGCACGCTCACCGCCGCTATCGCGCCCTCAGGCAAAGCGAACGATGTCGGCACGCTCACAATCATGGCAAAGGAACTCAGCAATAACGGCGCACATATCCTCAGTGGAAACAATCTGTCGCTTTCTGCCGAGAGCCTTCGCACAAAAAGCGGTCAGATTGCAGGCAACGGTGATATCTCCCTCACCGTCAAAAATACGCTCGACATCCAAGACGCCTCTGTCCAAAGCGGCAGAGGCCTCTCCATTGAAGCGAGCGCCATGCCGCTTAGCGGCAATCTCTCTGCCAACCGGGATATGCGCCTCACGCTCCATGGCAACCTCTCCAACGAAGCTGCTGCAGAAAACTTCGGCAATCTCCATACGGGAAGAAACCTCACGGCAAACATCCGGGGAAACATCCACAATCAAAAGACGATGAAGGAGCCGCTATCACCGCCTCGAATCTCAAGAACAACGCCACGGGCAGAATCTACGGCAATACGATCCATGTGCAGGCTTCGCACATCCAAAACGAAAAGAATGCCGACCTCAAGGGCGTGGTCATTGCAAGCGAAGCAGATGCGGGAAAGAACCGCCTCTCGACAGGGACGTTCTCTTTCAGCGACCTTAAAAACGAAGCTTCCATGCCATCAAATACAATCGTCACGGACATAAAAGATACTATGACAAGGAAGCGACCTACCACAATGGGAGATACTATCAATACGATGCAAAAAAAGACCTTGATGTAGAAATCCATCAACCACAAAAAGGCATGATTGTCTGGGTCGATGACGGGGACGACTCTAGCATGGGATGGGACTGCGAAATCACCTAGGAGGGTCAAGATCCAGACGACTTCAGGAGACTACAAGGCAACTATGCATATCTGGGCATCGGAAAGGACGGGAAGCCGATCTTTTTCGAGTCGAACGAGACCCTAAGCGAAGAACTGCACCTAAAACCAACGCAGGAACTCTCCATCCCCTTCCATGGCAGACGACGCGGGCATATGGATTACTTCGCGGAAGGTCTCATGCAAAGCGGCATAGATGCAGGTGAAGAACTCCTCGATGCTGGAATGCGTCCATAGAAATTCTTCATGGAAATTCGAGGTCATGCAGATGAAATAGCAAAAAAGCCGGCATTAGCGGCACAAATTCCTCCGGCACTCCTAAGTGAACTCTTTTCCGATCTGGATGACTTCAATAATGTGGATTCCAAAGAACAAGCCGCAAAGTTGGGAAAGACAACAGGAACGCTCCTCATCTTCTTGGCTCCAGGCGGCGCAGCAGCCAAAGGCATAAACCTCGGCAAGTATCCCAGATTGCTGAAGATATTTAACAAAGTGGAAGCACGTGGGACAAACAAAGTGCCAATAGAGCGAGGAATTGGTGGGAAAGGTTGGCGTGGCGACAAGATTTGGAAAGAAAATATTGAATTAGTCAAGCGCGGCGGAACAATAGAAAGGATTAATGGAGAGATTATTTCCCAAAGTGAGGCTGAAAGCTTAACCAAAGAAATTAAAGGTACTATCTTAAGAGTAGAGGGCGGTCATATGAAAGGAACTAATCCACATAAATTTCCACATATCAATTATATTACGCAAGATGGGAAAAAGGGACCGATAAGAATACTGGAGGTTATTCGAGCAAATGAATCTGGAAAATTTTAAAAAACACATCCGTATATTAGATAAAGAAGAGGCAACAAGGTATCGACGTTTATATATAAAAAAATATGTAGATCCGTATACTCATGCAAAATACTATCAAGAACGAATCGAGCAACTCCATACATTTTCCGACGGATTGTGTTATGAAGGATATTTATGGGATTTTTTAAAATCAGAAACTTATATTGAAGAAACACAACTCGAAAAGTACCGCAAATTTTTGAAACAAGTACTTGTTTTTTGGGATAATAATTCCAAAGATAGAATCTTCATAAAAGATTACTGGAAATTTGGCAAAAAAGATATGATAGAACTTGACTTCAATTTATTATTGAATCACCTAAAACTCTTCCCAGAAGATATTTATATCACAAATAAAACATTAAGATGGACGATAGTATTAACACATGAAGAAAACCTACCAGGAAAACGTCTAATTATAAAAGATGGAACAATATAAAAAACTTGAGCCTTGGACAGGAGATCGCCGCACCTTTGCAGCGCATGGGCGAAGTGAAAGACGACCGCTTGAAAGCCGTCTACGCTTGGAAGGCCGGCCGTCTCATCCATGAAAACTTCGGCAAGGGACAAAACCCGCTGAAAGATAGCGCAGACTTCTCCTTGAACCTCAGCCTTGGCACGAGCAAATCCTACAGCCGCACCGAGAGCGTCACAAGGGAATATGCAGGCAGCAAAATCGCTGCAGGGGAAAAAGCAGACCTCGCCGCAACAGAGCGCGATCTTACCATCCAAGACTCTAAAGTCGAAGGAAAGAACGTCGCCCTTGCAGCAAAGCAAAACATAGAGCTGCTCGCTGGAGAAAACAGCAATCGCACGACGAACGAGAACGAAGCAAGCTCCGCCGGCATCGGCGTCTCCTTCAGCCCGCAAGGACTCTCAGGCCTCAGCCTAAGTGCAAGCAAAGCACAGGGAAACAGCAAGGAAAATGCCTCGACCTACACCCCGACGGAGATCGCTGCCAAAGACGCCCTGCAGATTGAAAGCGGCAAGGATACGAACATCCTCGGCAGCACAGTGCAGGGCGACAAAGTCACGGCAAAGATCGGCGGCAATCTCAACATTGAGACCTTGCAGGAAAAAGAAACCTACGAGGAGAAGAACACATCGGCAGGCTTCGATCTTTCTTGGGATATTAACTTAGGGAAGTTCTCCAAGCCCTCGATCGGTCTTTCCGCGAGCCGAGGAACGATCGACTCCGCCTACCGCAGTGCGAGAGGCCAGTCTGGCATCTTCGCTGGAAAAGGCGGCTTCGACATCTACGTCGAAAAGAACACCGACCTCAAGGGCGCCGTCATTGCAAGCGAAGCGGATGCGGGAAAGAACCGCCTCTCGACAGGGACGTTCTCTTTCAGCGATTTGGGGAACGGTGCGGACTACAGCTCGAAAAGCATAGGCGCCGAGTATCACCACTACGGCAGCTATGACAAGATGAGCCGACAGGAGAAAAACAAGGTCTACAACACCATAGGCCTCTCCCCCAGCATTTCCATGCCTGCCAAGGGTGATGCGAATAACACGACCAGTTCTGCTGTAGCACGGAGAACGATTGAGATTCGTGAGAATCCCACGCAGGACATCTCTGCCTTGAGCCGCGATACGGCGAACTCGCTGAATGAGCTTGGACGCATCTTTGACAAGCAAAAAATCGAAGAGCAACAGGACTGGCATGCTTTTAGGCGGTAGTGCGATTGCCCCCGAAACTGGAGGAGTCACACTAACAATCTCTGGTTTCGGCGCAGCTGCCATGGTTCACGGAATTGCAACTACGAGTAATGCTGTTTCTAATTTCGGAAAAGACTCCGTGCAATTTATCGAATCCTTGAATAATAGCGCAACAACAGCTCTGAAAGGTGGCGACAAGACCCCATCTGGTGTTGAGCTTTCAAACCATGCGACGGGTCAAGCTAATAGAAGAGAGTTCACTCTCAAGAATATTGATGACATCATCTTGAACAATAAGAAAACCCGCAAAAAAGAAATTCAATCGGACGG
The DNA here is from genome assembly GCF_000292955.1 of Selenomonas sp. CM52. Classification (NCBI taxonomy): domain Bacteria; kingdom Bacillati; phylum Bacillota; class Negativicutes; order Selenomonadales; family Selenomonadaceae; genus Selenomonas; species Selenomonas sp. CM52. The sequence goes on along the minus strand of NZ_ALNM01000032.1, from coordinate 3,438 downwards.
TGAAATCCGCTGGCGTTACCAAGACAAACGAGGAAATACCGTTATTACCAATGAGGATGGAACAAGGGTTATTACAGTATATTCCCATCCAGCAAGTGCAAACAATGAAAAATATATTCCGAAGAATTAGGAGTGATGCAATATGAACAAACATATGATTTTTGATAATCCGCCGATTTCTTACGATATCGTGGACGGCGTGGATTTGGAGCTAAGGGACTTATTCTTTTGCCACCCTATGATAAAAAACCATACCTGGTGCATTGAAGACAGGATTTATAAAATAACGATTGAACTGAAAGAGTGCGATAAATCAAAATATAATTTGGCACAAGAACTCTTCTTACATCTGATTTCTATTGTAGGATATCTTGCAGGAGGAAGATACTCTATCTGTGAGAAAGAAAATAAGATTTTTTGCGAATATGTGACATACCTTGAAGAGCATGAGGGGTTTTATTTTCAAATAACCTTCATATGATTTTACAAAAACCATATTGATATATCCTATTTAAATATCCAAATAAAAAACTGTACGGCAAAATCCGTTCAAACGAATGATTTCTAAAAATCGGAGCGATGATTCTTATGGCTAACCTTAAACTTTTAGATGAAATAACTGTCTCTTATGATGTGGCGAGTGATGTAGCAGAAAAACTACAGGCATTTCTCTCTGCAAGTAATGAAATTAAGCAGTATCATTTTATCATCGAAGAAAAAATTTATAAAATAACCATTAAAATGAATGATACTATGTTTCAATATGGACATGCAGGCGATGTCCTTTTTAAGCTCATGTCTCTCATGTCTTGCAAAGCTGGAGGAAGATATTTTCTCATTGCGAGGCAAGCGGATTTTTATGGCGAATTCTTGACATATGATGAGGATTATACGGGTTTATATTTTCAACTAACCTTTAAATTTCCCAACTAAGTCATTGCTTCAATCACGATAGAAAACAAGACGGCAGAACCCCTCTCAGGCCTCAGCCTAAGCGCGAGCAATGCACAGGGAAACAGCAAGGAAAACGCCTCGACCTACACCCCGACCGAGATCGCTGCCAAAGACGCCCTGCAGATCGAAAGCGGCAAGGATACGAACATCCTCGGCAGCACAGTGCAAGGCAACAAGGTCACGGCCAAGATCGGCGGCAATCTCAACATCGAGACCTTGCAGGAAAAAGAAACCTACGAGGAGAAGAACACATCAGCAGGCTTCGATCTCTCTTGGGATATGAACTTAGGGAAGTTCTCCAAGCCCACGATCGGCCTTTCAGCGAGCAGAGGAACGATCGACTCCCACTATAGAAGCGCTAGAGGCCAGTCCGGCATCTTCGCTGGAAAAGGTGGCTTCGACATCTACGTCGAAAAGAACACCGACCTCAAGGGCGCGGTCATTGCAAGCGAGGCGAATAAAGAGAAGAACCGTCTCAGCACGGGGACGTTCTCTTTCAGCGATTTGGAGAACAGTGCCGACTACAGCTCAAAGAGCATCGGTGCCGAGTACCACCACTACGGCAGCTATGACAAGATGTCGGAGAAGGAGAAGAACAAGGTCTACAACACCATAGGCCTCTCCCCTAGCCTCTCCATGCCTGCCAAGGGCGATGCGAATAGCACGACCAGTTCTGCCGTAGCACGGGGAACGATTGAGATTCGTGAGAATCCCACGCAGGACATCTCTGCTCTCAGCCGTGATACGACAAACTCGCTGAACGAACTGGGCAGAATCTTTGACAAGCAAAAGATCGAAGATCAACAGGAACTTGCCAAGGCTTTCGGCGAAGAAGCCTTCCGCCTCGCCCATAACCTCCCGGATGACGGCAGCGGCAGAAAAGTCGCTGTCCACGCCATCATCGGCGGCATCATGAGCCAGATCACGGGCGCAGGCTTTGCTTCGGGCGCGATTGGCGCAGGAGTCAACGAGGCTGTCATCGGCGAGATCAAGAAGATCAAGGATCCCGGCACCGCACAGATCGTCAGCGCGATTGTCGGTGCTGCGGCAGCTAAGGCGGCTGGCGAGGCTGCGGGTGCTGGCGCGACTTCGGCGGCGAGTGGGACGAAGAACAATAATGCGGCTGTTGCGGCCGCAGCAGCCGCTGCTGTTTCATCACAGTCGCCCGGAATTGTTCAACTTCTAGAGGAAGCATTACCCAAAATAAGCTATGCTATTGTTCTTTCCGGCGGAGTACAGTATATTCAAAATACAGATACAAAAGAGGCTCTAGCCAAAATAGAGGAAAACGGACATTGCATACTTGAGCGAGCAGATTCGGCACTGGAAACCCTTTTGCAAAAACTTGGAATATCCTATTCCACTTCATCGTCGACAGACAATACTAGGCATTACATCTTAGATTCAACGACAGTGACTCCTTGGGATACTCCCGGATACCCGTTTATGCTTCATCCCTACATACCAGACTCTAAACGAGAAACCTATACAGATCCTTTATCCATTTTTCGAGAAGACTGGACAAAAGATATCCCAGATGACAATATATTCTTCACCAGAAAATCTGAAAAGGAAAAATCAACAGAGCGACCGTCTTGGGCGAAAGGATTACGACCAAATCCTGGAGAAAGCGGAAAGGATTTTGCAAAAAGAATCATGGATGAACTGTTCGGAAAAGGAAATTATGAGAAAGGCCCAGGCAGCGATTTCAACCAATTGAGGAAATGGGGGGATCGCGGTGGAAAGAACAAATAAGCCGACTGTCGTCTATAGGTTGTTGCATGTTCATGATTTGGCCAGATACAACATAGCAGCAAAAGCAATCGGAATCTACAGCAGTCGCAAAAATGCGCAGGATGAAGCAACAAGATACATGAAGCTGGGCGGCTTCCGAGACTATCCATATTCTTGTTTTTACGTGATTGAATATGAAATCGATGCTTGTTATTGGCAAGAAGGATTCATCGCCCGAATGACCCCGCAGAATATCTCCTGCGATATTCCCCTTTGGGCAAGTGAGGAACAGATACGTAAAGGGGAGCGCCCTCGGCAATTTCTCAAGAGAATCTTGGCAAAGCACGGAAAAGACGAGAACCCGAAAAGCGGATTCTTCTCTGAAGAATCTGGAGCCCTAGTACGGTATGCCAGAATTATTCTGGAAGCGAAGGAGTGACGAGTATGGAATACTGTTATCTGTTGCAACATTACTACGAGAATGACCGCGGCAGTGATATCTTCAAGACGCTTGGCATTTTTTCGACGAGAGAAAAGGCTGAACAAGCGCAGATCATGTACAGCAAAAAGCCGGGCTTCCGAGATTATCCGATGGACTGCTTCTACATCGACAAGTATCGCATAAATGTCGGCGGCTGGGATACGGGCTTTTTGCATGATGACGACGACTTCGATGAATAAAGCTACGACCCAAGAAGTTCGAGGTGAATCCATTTGATCCCAAACAAACTCCCATCCGCCCTCCTGCTC
>NZ_ALNM01000031.1:0-1724 GCF_000292955.1 Selenomonas sp. CM52 | reverse complement strand
GGCGGCCTCGAAGGGCGCACGCCCACAGGCTTCCACCCCCGTGGGCGCCCCGAGCAGCGTAGATGCAGCGCCTGCGCCGGCCTCGCTGCTCAGGGCCGCCGCTCCTGCCGCCTCGCCCAACGCCTCGATGCTCGCCTCTCTTTCCGAGGCGCTTTCTGCCTTCCGCGAGGCGAGTCTCATGATGGAAGGTGAAGCAGGCGTCAAGGCGACAGAAGAGGCGAAGAAAGCCGCACGCACCGCCGCCATCCGCCAAGACCGCGAAGAGAAGCAAGACGGCGAGCACGGCGGCTTCGAGATCCGCATATAAGTGCAAACTTTTAGGACATATTCTCAACCCCACTCGGAGCGGCATACTTGTTTTTGCCCCCATTTCCTGCGATGGCGCATCAGAACGTCATGCTGTGCATATGTCCTCACGCCTTATATGAAAAAGCCAATCGGTCTGCGCCCTTCGGGCTTGCCTTCTTAGGAACCACTGATAAATTCAGCCACCCATCTTCACGCATCTGCACTATCCTCTCGTCGTCGACAAATCCTCAACGTAGCACCGCTACGCCTGCGGTTTGTCTCCTTGATAGATACAGCGCATCTGCGCAAATCTGGGCGACTTCATTTTATCAGCGTTTCCTTTATGCAGCTTAATCGCCGGAACACGGCGGTCACGAAAATACCGGAATGGTTAATGCAAACATATCGTATTGGAGGAATCGCATCATGAAAATATCCCATCTTAAACGACTCTCCGCCATCGCGGCCTTGCTCCTCTGCCTTACGGGCACGGCTTCTGCGGCGAACAGCACAGGCTCCGGGGCAGCGCCTTCCGTCGAGGCAAAGGCAGCCTTGGACAAAGCGATCCAGGAAGAGGAGGAAAATGCCAAGAAGACGCCGATTTCCGTGGAAGAGGCCCGCAAAATCGTCGCGGACAACAACCTTTACCAGGACATCGATCTCAGCGCCGAATCACCCGAGCAGCCTTTGAAGACATTGAGCGCCATATTCAGCGAGATGCTCGGCGTGCCGGACGTGCGGCTCGTTCCTTTGGAGGGGCGCGAAGCAAAGTCGGAGGACGCCATACAGACGGCCTATCCCATCCGTTGGTTCCGCGTTGTGGAGACGCATTACGCCATCCGCCAGAGCATGGAGGACAAGCGCCAGGTGATCACGGCGCAGGTGTTCGAGGTCGTCCATAAGAAAAAGGCCACAAAGGGCGTAGCGCCCGACGCCATCTTTTTCTTCTATGACGCCGCCGGAAAGCCCCTGTCGAGCATGATTCTTTCCACCGTCCCCGAAGCCCAGAGAGATCTCTCCATCGTGGATGTCCTAAACAGCGGCTCTCTGCCGCAGCTCAAGGCAGGCAGCCGCGAGTACAAGCTGGCCGAGTTCCTTTACAAGACGGCAAAAACAGCGGACGAGGCCGCAGCAAGCAGCAAGAAATAAAGCCTGCAAATAAAAAGTCAAGCCCTTAGATGAAAAAAGATGAGGAGTTGTGGCAAGTGGAATTTGAGCAACACAAATAGGTCGCCGCAGGAGCGCCGACCAAAGGGACGGTAGTGAAATGCTATTCTTGTTCTTTGGAAAGGCTTGCCAAATACTCATTTACGCGCCCGTAGTAGATGCGCAGGAACTTATTCGCTCCTGCCGTCATATAGACGTAGTAAGGCTTTCCCTCGGAGCGTTTCTTGTCCATGAAGTTGTAGACTGCATCATCGGGAGAACGCATCAAG